>CAZVXC010000094.1:0-3175 GCA_964631435.1 uncultured archaeon
TGGGCGATATAGCTTACGTCAAGCTAACTCTCTACGGAGTGGGCAGAAATTCCGTCGTCAAATGCATTCTTGCTGAATCTGTAAAATGGAACGATAAGGAAGTCAGAAAGTTCAGAACAAACAATGCGATCGATGATCTAAGGCTCTGGATTCAGGAAAAACAGAAGGAGATGGAAAAGATTGCAAGAGAGCTGGAGACAACACCAGGCAGATACGAGGTTTTAGCATGAAAATTGCAGGATATGCAGTGTGAGCAACAAAGCGTTGATCGGGTATGCAAATGAAGACTTCTCAAAATGGCTCTATTTGTGCAAGCAATGCCATGAAAGGCTTATTGCAAGAACAGTAGGAATAATCCCGTTATCTCTCTTTAAAGGTGATGCTGATGGAAAGAAAGAACCGATAATAGGAACTCTGCCAAAGAAGTCCGTGATCTCATCCTTGTCGCAAAGCGGAAAGCAGACTTCATTAGGATGAAAAATAGCTCCAGTTTTAACGTCAAGCAAAACTCTCTCAGCAGTCGCTACAACAATGCCAATCTTGACGGCAAACAGAGATAATAATATTTGCCCACTTCTTGGACACTTTCCCCGAGGTAACACTTGAAATCACCCAGATTTACGTCAGAAAGTCTCAGTTCCTTTAATAATGCCTCATAACCGAGCAATGTTTAAATCTCTCCAGCCATGTAATTTAAGAGCTTAATTTAATGTTAACTCAGTTGCCAAAAAATACTAATAATTTATTTGGACAATAATTAAATATGGTCTATAGAACTTCGATAAGCTTAGACTCAAAGACCTTGGATATGCTTGAAGAGCTCACAAAGAAAACAGGCAGAAGTGCAAGTGAGATCGTTAGAGAGGCAGTTGCGACATATTACGAACTTGAATTTTCCAACAAGATTTCGAAAAAAGCTGTAAAGATTTACATCGATTTCCTCTCAGAAGGTGAGCATGTCATCGTAGATTTGGAACATTGGGACGCTATGTGGAATGTCTTAAACAACACAGCAGATGATAATTTTTGGAAGCTGATAGAAAAATCCGGACAGGAGCATGGGATACAATACTACAACAAGGGTTTGAGAGATGTGAAAAGCATTCTTGAATACATGGAGCCCGGAAACTTTTTCAGAGTTAAGGAAGATGCCGAAAACAGCTTCACGTTAATATTAAGCTGTCCGTCTGAGATGAGGTTCCTCAAAATATTTCTTGAGAATATTTTTAGAGCTCAGAATATCGATGTTGAGATCAGAGAGAGCATCGGAAAACTGAGAATTGTGCCTAAGTAATTCAAGGCTCAGCCTTCTCTTTCGGTATAGCTTTCTTTATCTCCTCAAGAAGTTCCTCATCGCTTTTGCCTTCTACATCGATGTTCAGCGATTTTGCGAGCTCTTCAAGCTTCTTTCTTTTCTCATCGTAGCTTTTGAACTTGTCTTCTCTAACTTTTCTTTCGAATTCTATTAGTTCGAGTTCAGCCTCTCTCTGGGCTTTTTTAAACTCACCACTCGCCTTCCCAAGATTTCTCGCTATTTCCGGTAACTTACTACCTCCAAATAGAATTACGACCAAAAGCAGGATTACCCATAGCTCGTTAGGCCCGATCATTTAGACCACCTTTCAATCCTTCATCTTTTCTTAAGTTATATATATCTTTAGCTTCTTTTGCTGCCTCTACGATCGATGACCTATTCTCTTCATACAGCTTCCTTATGATCTCATCTGTCGGAAAAGGACCATACATCATCTCCAGCTCCAACATCTTTCTCGCTCTGTTGTATTCTGCGTAAAGCTTTCCGAGTTTTCTTGCAATATCTGAGAGGTTTTCCGGGCCGAGAACGACGATTGCGAGTATGATTATAAGCGTTAACTCCCCCCAGCCGATCATCGCAATAACTTTTGCAAAAATTAATAAAAGCTTTTTTGCAGAATAATTTTTAAGCAAGATGAGCAAAGGTTATTGACCTATGAAACTCATCATAGCGATAGACAGAGATAACGACTTAGGCAGAAAAACAGGTTTATCTTCTCCGGTAATAGGATGGGAAGCATGCCTCAAGGCAGCTGAAAAACTCGGATTAGCTGATCCTGAAGATAGTGATCTGAACACAATCTTTGGTGCTTTGAAGATATATGATGAGCTAAAGGGTAGAGAGGATGTCGAAGTCGTTATCGTTGCTGGTGATGAGAACGTCGGAGTAATTTCGGATACAAAAATTTCCGAGCAGATGGATTTTTTAAAGAGGGTAACTGATGCCGAAAGCGTTATCTTGGTAACAGATGGGAGCGAAGATGAATTCGTAATTCCTATAATTTCTTCGAGGTTCAAAATCGACGGGATAAGGAGGATAGTTGTGAAGCAAAGCAAAACGATAGAAAGCACTCTCTATCTGATTAAAAGAATGCTCGAAGATCCGAAGATTGCGAAATCAACATTAGTCCCCATAGGATTCGTTCTGCTCGTTTTCTCTCTATTCTCTATGGCTGGCTTTTCAGAGTGGGGATACGGATTTCTCATATTCCTGATTGGTCTGTATCTGTTACTTAAAGCATACGGGATGGAAAATGTTATAGAGGATTACTTCTCAAACCTAAGGAACTCCCTTTACGAAGGAAGGTTCTCGTTCATAACATACGTGATATCCCTGATTCTGATAATAGTTGGGATAATTCAAGGCGTCAACGGTTTCTGGAAGCTTTTAAACAGCCCCATAAAGCCGGGAGTGTTAATTTTGGTAATTTCCTTCATTTATTCGAGCCTCTGGTGGGTAATTTCCGCTGGTGTCAGCATAATAATCGGTAGAGCTTTCGATGCTTTCATAGAGCGAAAGTCTGTCATCAGATACTTCTCAATGGCATGCCTCCTGATTGCGGCGGGATTAATAATCTGGGGAGGTTCTGTGTTCATCTTATCAACGACAGATGCTTACTCTTATCTAAGAGACAATGCGATATCCTACTTCCTCATGGCACTATTCGGAGGGTTTTTATCCGGCTTCATAGGTGTCGTTCCATTCAGATATTTAAAAGCTAAGCAGGCCTAATTCTTTTCTCAAAACGCAAGCCTGACATATCTTTTTCGGTGTCGGCTCACCGCATATCTCGCACTCATTAAGCTCGATCTGCGGGAACAATTCCTTAAGGCATGGAATGAGTTTCTCAAAGCTTCTGAT
>CAZVXC010000094.1:3185-5154 GCA_964631435.1 uncultured archaeon
AACGGGGAACTGGCTATACGGACATTCATCTAAGGAAATCGGTAAGTTTTGAATTAAAGCGTAAGCAACTATCTCCCTTTCGTAAAGCTCTCTCATCGGTTTTATCCTCATAATAAGACCTCTCTGAACTCTCGATGGAATTAATCGAGCAAGTCTCTCTATGTCAGCCTGAAGGAAATTCAGCATTATTGTTTGGGTCTCATCGTCTATGTTATGCCCAGTTGCGAGTTTATCAGCTTCCAATTCTCTCGCTTTCTTATTCAGCAGATACTTTCTGAACACGCCGCAATACGTGCAAGGTTTTTTATCCCCAACCTTCACCATCTCATCCAAGCTCATTCCTATCTCCTTCTCAAAAGAGACAACATAATGATCCATTCCGAGCTGTTTTGTAACTTCTTTCGCTATCTTCACAGTCGGGGGTCTGTAATTTTCAATTCCCTCATCGATTGTTATCGCACAGAATTCCAAATCCCGTCTATCTCCATAAAGCTCGATTAGGATGTGAGCTAAGGCTACGCTATCCTTCCCCCCGCTCATTGCAATCGCTATCCTTTCGTTCCTCTCTATCATCCTGAATTTGCGAATGTTCCTTTTCACATTCTTTACAACGTATTCCTTCAGATGCTTGGAGCATAGATGCTTCCCGGAATGTCTCTGGAAGTAGATAGCATCCCTATTGCACTTGCTACACTTCACGGAAACCTTTATGATACTGTTGATTTAAATAGCTATGTGGATTTGATCGAAATTTATAGAAAGATCGATAGAATAGCTGAATGCGTTCTTGATGCGATTTTCGAAAACATGTGGGATTTCGAGTTCGTCCCCATTCATGCGATAACAAGGCATTGCGGGATGAATGAAAGCAAGGCAGAATCAATTCTCAGAAGATTGGCATCTTTAAAGCTTGTTGAGAACAAATATACAGAATACGTGGGTGCATGCTTCACATTTAAAGGTCTCTCCGTCTATTCCTTAAGGAGACTCGTGAGGAGAAACGTTGTTGACATGCTCGGAAAGCTTATGGGCGAAGGGAAGGAGAGCGTTGTTTTTAATTGCTTCTCGGAAAGGTATGGCGAAGTTGTTTTAAAATTCCATAGAATAGGCTATCAATTCAGGAAAGTGAAAGAGAAGAGAGATTACGGATCGTTGCATTATACTGTTTTAACTGTCAGATCGGCTAAGCGAGAATTTACGGCTTTGAAAAAACTTTACGGTGCTGTTAGCGTTCCCAAGCCTATAGCATGGGAAGGAAACGCTGTTGTGATGGAGCTGATAGATGCGAGAGAGTTATACAAGGTTAAGCTAAGGAATCCGAAGGAGATTCTTGAGATGATAATAGATGAGGTTAAAAAGATGTTCGAGAGAGGAATAGTTCATGGGGATTTGAGCCAGTTTAACATTCTTATAAGCGAAAATGGAATTTGGATAATCGATTTTCCGCAATCGGTTGATGCTGACAGCGAGCTTGCTGATGAATATTTGCAGAGGGATGTTAAAAATATACTGCTTTACTTTGAAAAGAGCTACGGTATCAGAAAAGATTTAAATGAAGTTTTGAGATATATTAAAGGCGAAACATGATAGTGTTTGGCGTCGATATATTGAGAGGCTCATCCCACAGCAGAGATAATGCGAGATACGCTTTATACGTAATCGAAGATGGGAGAGAATGGAGCAAGGAAGTTTCGAAAAACAGGCTGTTCAGATTTATAAGAGAGAAAAAGCCCGATTTCATCGCAATAGATAACGTTTTCGAGCTTTTTAAAGATAAGAGAGAGCTTGTTAACTTTTTAAAGTTCATCCCGCCGAATACAAAGTTGATTCAAACAGCCGGTAAAATTTCTTTGCCGAAATTATCCAAGAGATACGGGATCGAAGTTCATCCGAGAAATCCGTTCGATGAGGCGAGAGCATCCGCTTTGCTTGCAAAATACGGTGTCGGGGAAGTGGTATCGGTTTTCAT
>CAZVXC010000095.1:0-5111 GCA_964631435.1 uncultured archaeon
GTCATCTATTATCTTTCTCCTTTGAAACGGTGTCATTTCTACGATCCTCGTTACATCTCCCTGCATTATTATGTTGTATGCCTCGCAATAAATCCCGGATTTTTCGAGAACCTTGCTAATATCAGACAAGCTTACGCTTCTTCCGTTCAGGTAATAGTAGCTATAATACCCCTTATCGGTCAATCTGACTTTCCTCTTGATCTCTACTCCATTGTCGAATATTATGGCAACTTCCGCCTCACCGAATCGCTTTCCATCCGTTGTATGTATCAAATCTACAAGCTTTTCAGCTCTAAGAACCTTAGATGACGAATGAAGAGCTAAGCAGAAGACTATCGCATCTATTATATTCGATTTCCCGCTACCATTCGGGCCGCTGATAACGTTAAATCCCTTTTCGAAAGGAATCTCTACTTTCTTTCCGAACGATTTGAAATTTCTCAGCACTATCTTTTTTATGCGCATATCAGTCGCATATTATTATCTTGCTATCCTTGTCTTCTTTTTCACCCTCATCTTCCTTTTTCGATCCTATTTCCCTAATCTCTCTCGGTTTAACCTCTTTCTTGAGAACTTCTGCCTTTATATACAGTATCTCGCTCATCATGCTCTCGACAGTCTTATTTAGCTCCGTAACTTTCATCTTAAGCTTCTCAAGCTCACCTCTTATCTCGCTTAGAACAGCCTCTTTTATCTCTTCAACACTCATCGAAGCCACCTTTCTTAATTCTCTAATTTCCTTCTCTTTTTCAGCTAACTTACTCTCAAGCCTTTCGATAATTAAATCTCTATCGCTCATTTACTCAAAAATACTTTCGCAAGTTTATATACTTTTCACTTAGCAAAGATCTCAGGAAACAGAAAATTTAACCCTATATTACTGTTAATAATAATTCTCAATCAAATAATGCGTAATACTTATATAATGCGGGAGCTATTAGCTTTCGTGAAAACGATTGAGGAGATAAATAAGAGAATTAAAGAGGGGTCAGCGAATGTCGTAACGGCAATCGAAATGAAAGAGATCGTTAGCGAATTAGGGTATGAGAAAGCCGCAAAAGAGGTGGATGTCGTAACAACGGGAACTTTCGGTGCTATGTGTTCTTCGGGCGTTTTTTTTAACTTCGGGCATTCCGATCCTCCTATAAAGATGCAGAGGGTTTGGTTGAACGATGTCGAAGCTTATACAGGCATAGCTGCTGTCGATGCTTATTTGGGCGTAACTCAGCTTTCCGAAACTCTCGGAATGGAATACGGCGGTGCCCATGTGATAGAGGACTTACTTAAAGGAAAGGAGATAGAGCTGAGAGCGACATCTTACGGAACTGATTGCTATCCGAGAAGGGATATTATAACTGAGATAAGCCTCATCGATGTAAATCAGGCGATTATGGTGAATCCGAGAAATTCCTATCAGAGATACAATGCAGCAACGAATTCATCGAACAGATTACTTAGGACGTATATGGGAACTCTCTTGCCAAACTTCGGAAATGTAACTTTCGCAGGAGTAGGAGAGCTATCACCTCTGAACAACGATCCAGAATACAGAACAATAGGAATCGGGACGAGAATATTCTTAGGCGGAGCGAAAGGATATGTGATCGGTGAGGGAACTCAGCATTCACCACCCTACGGGACGTTAATGGTGAAAGGGAATTTGAAAGAGATGGATGCGAGATATCTGAGAGCGGCAACATTTCCGGGATACGGGACGACGATGTTTGTCGGCATAGGCATACCAATTCCTATTCTCGATGAAAATCTTGCAAAATCGACCGCGGTGAGGGATAGGGATATAGTAACGAATATAATAGATTTCGGTGTTCAAAGAAGGGATAGACCTGTTATAAGGAAGGTTACCTACGAAGAGCTGAAAAGCGGGAAAGTCGAGATAAATGGCGAGGAAGTTAGAGTTTCGCCTCTTTCGAGCTACAGAATGGCTTTGGAGGTAGCGAAAGAGCTTAAAAAGCTGATAGAGAAAGGAGAATTTTTGCTGACAATGCCAGTTGAAAGATTGCCTGCTAAGCAAGCACTCAAGCCGATGAGGCAGAGGGAGATAAAGGTTGTTAAGAGTGTCATGAGTTCTCCCGCGATAACTATAAAGCCGAGTGCGAGCATTGAAGAAGCTTCGAGAATGCTTATAGAGAACGGGATAAATCATCTGCCTGTTGTCGATGACGAAGGGAAGCTGATAGGGATAGTTACGAGTTGGGACATTGCGAAAGCAGTTGCGAAGGGGAAGGCGGAGAGAGTTGAGGAGATAATGACGAGGAAAGTTGTAACGGCACATCCAGACGATCCGATAGAGGTTGCAGCGAGGAAGATGGATGTTAACGATATTTCAGCTTTGCCCGTGATAGATGCTAAGAGAAAGGTGATCGGCGTTGTCAGCAGCCAAGACCTAAGCAAGTTGCTTGCGAGGTGAAAGCATGCTTATAGAGCTTACATACGATTCGAAAGTCGTTAAAGAGCCTATATTAACGAAGATAGCAATAGAAGAGAAAGCGTTGATGAACATAATTGAAGCTAAGGTAGGTGCGAGAGAGGGTAGGATAGTTGTAGAGCTTGATGACAGCATTGCAGAGAGAATAGCGAAAAGATTCACAGATTTCGGAGTTAGAGTTAGAAGAATTGAGAAAGGGATAGAGAAAGGGGACAATTGCGTGGATTGCGGTGCTTGCGTAAGTATATGTCCCGCTGAGGTCTTTTACTTCGATGAAGATTACAGAGTAATCGCAGATTCTGCAAGATGCGTGAGATGCGGGAGTTGCATCGAAGTATGCCCGGTAAAGGCTTTAAAGCTTCCAGAATGAGATACAAGAGATACTCCTTCAAATTCAAGGAAACCATAGCTACAATTCTAACGAGAGATGAGGAGACGTATAGAGATGCCGTAAAAGGGATGCTTTATGCGAGAGAGAAGATTGAAGAATTTATCTCGAATGATCCATTTTTTTTAACAACGCTCGAACCGTATGAATGCGATTGCGAAATCGTTAGAAGAATGTGTCAGGCATCCAAGATAGCAAATGTCGGCCCTATGGCTGCTGTTGCGGCAACAATAGCATGGGTTGGTGTTGAATTCACGAATTCTGACTTTATCGTGATCGATAACGGCGGAGATATAGTGATGAGAATTGACGAGCCTGTAAGCGTGGGCATATATGCCGGAAAGAAGTTATCGATAGGTTTCGAAATCAACGCTGATAGAGGAATCAAGTCTGTATGCACATCGAGCGGAAAAATCGGACATTCCATAAGCTTCGGTTACGCTGATGCGGCAACAATAATCTCAGATAATCCAAGCGTGGCAGATGCTCTCGCAACAGCTCTCGGAAATCTTATAAAAGAGGAATTCGGCAGAAAGGAGATTGAAGAGGTCTTAGAAAATTTCTGGGAGAGATTCAGAAGATACATAGAGTGTGCGATCGTGATCAAAGACGATATATTCGCCTTCGCAGGAAATCTGCCGGAATTAAAGGGCGTTGAAATAAAGCCGGATATAATAACGAAAGCATGATGTTATATCTCAAATTTGTATCTCCTCACTCTAAGCTTCTCCCTTATCTCGTAGAGATCGATAGCAATTTCTTTCTCAACATTCAAGACGATGAAACTCGGAACACCGCTTCCTCCGCTTCCACCCCATGCTCCTGTTGCCGATCCGGGATTCAGTATCAAGACTTCACCACCGTAAATATCCGGGCTGTGAGTATGGCCGGTTATCAGAACATCCACGCCAAGTTCTAAAGCAATCTCCGTAAGTTGCTTTCTGTTTCCTCTCGGATATATGCCATAGCCATGAAACACGCCGAAGCTTACGCCTTTTATTTCGAAAGTCTCATATCTCGGCAGATGTAGGAAATCCATGTTTCCTCTGACAGCAATCACTTCTCCGAAAGATTTTAGCTCGTTAAGCACGCTTTCATCTGTTAAATCACCAGCGTGAACTATCAGATCAACATCTCTCGCAAAAGATAGTATCTGATTCGGTATCTTTAACGCTCTCTCCGGTATGTGTGTATCGCTGATGATCAAGACTTTCATATCTCTATTTTTACGTCTGGTAACTAAAATATTGTCGATTATTTCGAAGATGTTGAATTGTGTATTGAGTGATACTTTTAAATATTAAGTGCTTAACTTAAATTGGTGAATGTTATGGGACTAATGGATAAACTATTCGGCAAATCGGAAAGGATCAGCGTTGAAGAATATGAGGAGCTTGATTTAAGTGAATTCGAGGCTGAACTCGAAGGAGATACGGAGACATACATAAAAGTAGCTGAAATAACAAGTTTGAACGACATTCCTGAGATTAGAAGGCAGGTTTACGATGGAAACATAATTATAGCCGACTTAGCATTCCTTAAACATGATAAGTTAACTCTTAACAGGATATTGGATGATCTGAAGCAGCTTGCTGAAGATGTTAGGGGAGATATAGTCGGATTGGGTGAGGATTACGTTATAATAACCCCGTTGGGAATTAGGATAGACAGGAATAAGATAAGGGGTTCAAGAAGATGATTACATGCCCCGTTTGCAAAGGGGAGGCTAAGCTAACTACAGCGATATATGAAACCCCTTACTTCGGGAAGATAATCATTACGACGATAAGCTGCGATTGTGGATTTAAGCACGCTGACTCTTTCATAGCTGAGATAAAAGAACCGACGAGAATGGTTATAGAAATAAGCAAAGATACCCTCTTCACGAAGATAGTCAGATCGACTTCTGGAACGATAAGAATCCCGGAACTCGGATTGGCTTTAGAACCCGGACCTGCGAGTCAGGCGTTTATAACAAACGTTGAAGGGATACTGATGAGATTTGAGGACATAGTTGAGATAGCGAAGAGATGGAATAGCGACGATGCCGAGAAAGTTGAGAGATGCGAGAATATTTTATCTAAGCTGAGAGCAGCGAGGAATGGTGAAGAAAGACTTACACTCATTCTCGAAGACCCGTTTGGCAACAGCATGATAATCGGTGATGACGTTTTTATGGAAAAAATGAGCGAAGATGAGGCGGCAAAGCTGAAAACAGGTTTGACTGTAATTGACATAATCGGAGAGAAGGAACTAAATGATTTGGTTAAATAAATA
>CAZVXC010000096.1:0-5089 GCA_964631435.1 uncultured archaeon
CAAATTCCCCGCTCTGAATCTCCTTCAAAATTTTTCTCATCTCCTCTCTAACTCTCTCATTGATTATCCTCTTACCTCTCGTCATTCCCCCGTATTTTGCCGTATCGCTTACTGAATACCACATAGCGTAAATTCCTCCCTCGTATATCAGATCGACAATTAGTTTCAGCTCATGTAACGCTTCGAAATACGCAACCTCCGGCTGATAGCCTGCTTCGACCATAGTTTCGAATGTCGCCTTTATAAGCTCTGTAACACCTCCGCACAAATCGACCTGCTCCCCGAAGAGGTCAGTCTCTGTCTCTTCTTTAAATGTAGTCTCTATAACACCCGCTCTCGTGCAACCTATCGCCTTTGCGTAAGCTAAAGCTAAATCCAACGCCTTTCCTGTGTAATTCTGATGAACTGCAACCAATGCCGGAACACCTTTCCCTTCAACGAACATCCTTCTCACAAGATGACCCGGACTCTTAGGTGCAACCATAGTAACGTCAACGTAACTCGGCGGAATAATTTGGTTGTAGTGGATGTTAAAGCCGTGTGCGAACATAAGCATATTCCCTTCTTCAAGATTCTCATGGACGAATTTGTTATACACCGCTGGCTGAACGGTATCTGGGATTAACATCATTATGACATCTGCTTTCTTTGCCGCATCTTCAACAGTGTAAACCTTCAGACCATCTTTCTCCGCTCTACTCCAGCTTTTACTCCCCACGTAAAGCCCGACGATAACGTCTATCTCACTATCCTTTAAGTTTTGTGCATGTGCATGTCCCTGACTTCCATAGCCTATGACTGCAACAACTTTGCCTTTCAGAAGTTTTAAATCCGCATCTCCGTCATAATAAATCTTCGCCATGCTAAGGAATTAAGCGAAAAGTTTAAAACTGTTTCTCCTTTTTAACCACTCTCACACCAACTATCTCTGTATGTGGATAATTCCCGCTCTCATCTTTCTCAATGCTCTTTACCATATCCCATATTGTTAGAAGTGCTGTGCTAACGCCTACAAGGGCCTCCATCTCAACGCCGGTCTTGCCAATCGATTTGACTTCGCATACCGCTTTGATAAAGCTATCGTTAACCTCAAAATCTACGCTTACCTTTGTTATCGGAATCGGATGGCACATCGGTATGAGTTCGTAAGTCTTCTTAGCAGCCAAGATTCCAGCTATCACAGCTGTATTCAAAACGTTCCCCTTTGCAACCTTATTCCCTCTTATTGCTTCGATTGTCTCTTTTTTCAATCTAATGATCCCCTCAGCTACCGCAACTCTTACAACATCGCCCTTCCCGCTTATATCTACCATCTTAGCCTTTCCGTCCTTATCGATGTGGGTGAGCATCTTAGGATATCTCGATTTTCTTAATCCTCTTAGGCTCTTCGCTTTCAAGTTTCTTTATTCTGTCATCTATCAGGCTTTTAATGGCTAACAAAACCTCTTTGTATGCGTTCGCCATGTGAATCTTAAATTCCTTCGGAACTAAATCCTCAGCCGTAGGGACTCTAATCTTTATCTCCCTCATCAAATAAAATTTTCAGCTCATTCTTATTAAACTTTGCCCCTCTGATCTCTTTGAGAGCTAAAGATTGCGGAAGCGAAATCACCCTCTTCCACTGACCGGCTATTAATATAAGCTCATCTCCCCTCTTGAACAGCTTTAGCTCTTCCTTTGAAACGAAAGGCGTTCTCACCTTCATAACAACGTATTCATCTTCTTTCTCAACCTTTATAGGTCTGTCTCTGTAAAAAATTTCCGTCGGATCTCTGCTTTCGTAAATCTCATCCGCAAGCTTGAACAAATCCTCACCGACTATCTCTTTGGATTTAAATTCGACTTTAAAAATCGGTATCGGAAACCTCTCTTCTATCTCCTTGAGATACCTCTCCTGAAGCTTTATCCAGTCTGAAAAGAAGCCATCCGATTTCGGAAATATCTTATTTACGATAATGCAATCCACCCTGTAGCCGAAGAGGTTGAGGTAGGTGAAAGCTCTTTCTGATTCTCTGATAACGATCTTTTCGGGATTCATAACGATTCTCACACTCGCATCCTCGCTCTCAAGAATCTCCTTTAGCTTTCCCATATCCAAATAGAGCTTCTGTATCTTATCCAGAACCTCATCTGATGGCAGCGGGATATTAATCAGCGGCTCCGCAACGGGTTTAACAATCTTAAGAACCTTCTTTTCTATCCCGAAAAATCTCTTCATATACCATTTCGCAACCTCAGGAACGCTTAACAATCTTAGAGTCTCCCCAGTCGGGGCACAGTCGAGAATTATGACGTCAAATTCCCTCTTCTTGTAAAAGTTGAGTAGGTTAAGCAGACTTGCAAGCTCATCGAATCCGGGAAATATCGCCAGTTCTTCGGCTATAACATCATCTATCCCCTGAGATTTAAAAAAGATTTCTAAATACTTTTTTATAGAACTCCAGTGCTTTTCAAGCTCATATTCGACATTAACCTCCATGCCGTATAAATCCTCAAAAATCTCGGTAGGATAGGGCTTAAGTTCTTTCTGAAAGGAATCCGCAAGGCTGTGTGCCGGGTCTGTTGAGATAACGAGAGTTTTGTAGCCAAGCTTAGCGGCTTTTATCCCGGTTGCAGCAGCGATCGTTGTCTTTCCAACTCCTCCCTTTCCGGTAAACAGAATTATTCTCATTAAGCAGACTAAATTCGGATAGTTGAAAAGACATTCGGTCGAAAGATATTTTTAGTCAAAACACTTCATATCATCTGATGAAAGCGATAATAATGGCCGGCGGATACGCAACGAGGCTCTGGCCGATAACGAAGACCAAAGCAAAGCCCCTTCTGCCCTTAGGAAAAAAAAACATAATTGATCTCATATATGAGAAAGTTAAGCCGTTCGGTTTCGAAATAATCGTATCGACAAATCTCAGATTCAAGGAGGATTTCGAGAGATGGGCAGCGGATAAAGACGTTGAACTCATTATCGAGAATACTACGAGAGAAGAAGAGAAGCTCGGTGCTGTGAGAGCCTTGCATGAGATTGCAAAGGATATCGACGATGATATTCTCGTCGTTGCGGGAGATAACGTATTCTCCTTCGGACTCGAAGCATTTTTAAGAAAATTTGAAGAGCTGAAAAAACCTCTCATAGCCCTATTTGATGTCGGTGATGTTGAACTTGCAAAGCGATATGGAATTGCTGAGCTTAACGGAGATAAGATTGTCTCGTTTGAGGAAAAGCCGGAAAAGCCGAAATCAACGTTAGCCGGAATCGGAATTTACGCTCTCGATAAAGAATCGAAGGATATGCTCGGGGATTACGTTAAGGGGGAGAGAAAAGACAATCTCGGTGATTTTATCAGTTGGTTATGCGAGAGAACAGATGTCTATGGATTCTCTTTCGAAGGGAATTGGCACGATGTCGGGAGTCCGGATAGCTATCTTGAGGCTTTCAAGATATACCTGCGGAATTACGTAAGCGAAGATGTGGAGATAGATAAGACTTCCAAGATAATAGATCCTGTTGTTATCGAAGATAACGTGGTGATAAAGAAGAGGAGCATTATCGGCCCATACGCTTACATCGGAAGGAATTGCGTAATAGAGGCATCAGATATAAGCGATTCTGTCATATTCAGCGATGTGATTTTGAAGAAGGTGAAGATTTGGAGGAGCATTATAGATGAGAATTGCGAGATAAGGAATATCGAGCTTAGCAGTTCGATAATAGGTGGTCATGCGAAGATACAAAGGGGAGAATGATAGCGATACTCGATGGATACGTTGATGAACCTTCTTGCTTAGGTGTTCCTCCATACATCTCCCCTTATCCGAGATACATAGCGGGAATGCTTGAAAAGTTGAAAATAAGATGGAAATACGTTACGATAGACGAATTCAGGAATAATCCGAATGTTATCGAGAAGGCTGAGAAGATAATAGTTATTGCAGGAATAGCAGTTCCGGGAAAGTATCTCGGTGGCAAGCCTTTATCTCTGAAAGAATTGCAAACGATCTATCCAGAAAAGGAGAAAATTCTTTTAGGCCCGATAACTCTTGAAATAGATGAAAGAGATATTCCTGAGAGCTACGAGATGCTCAGCTACCCTTTCGAGCATGAACTCTACGAAAAACTCGGCGGAGAAGTTAAAGATCTATCGAGGAATTTCGTAAATGAGTTCGCAATTCTCGGTGCGAAGGTTGTGAAGCAGCATAAGGATTATCCATACGTTATTTGCGAAATAGAAACTTACAAAGGATGCTACTGGGCAAAATGCAGTTTCTGCATAGAGAGGATACATAGATTATCGATGAGAGAACCAAAAGCTGTTATAGAGGAGATAAAAGCTCTCTACGCAAATGGCATCAGATTTTTCAGGCTCGGAAATCAAACAGACTTCTTCACATACATGGCGGACTTCAGTAGAGAGATTCCGAAGCCTAATCCGGACTTTATGAGAGCTTTTCACAAAGCTATATGGAAAAGCTGCCCGAAGATAAAGACGCTGCATCTCGATAACGTGAATCCGAAAACTATCGCGGAATATCCAGAGGAATGCAGGGAGATTATAAAGGTAATCGTTCAATACCAAACTCCTGGGAATATTGCTGCTTTCGGATTGGAAAGTGCTGACAGAGTTGTGGTTAAGAAGAATAGCTTAATAGCCGAGCCTGAAGATGTCTTATTTGCTATAGAAATTATGAACAAATACGGAAGGTTCATAGGCTACAACGGGCTGCCTTATTTTCTTCCGGGAATAAACTTCGTTTTTGGTCTTAAAGGCGAGACTAAGAGGACGTTTGAGGAGAATTACGAGTTCCTGATGAATCTCCTCGAAAGGGATTTGTGGGTGAGGAGGGTTAATTTAAGGCAGGTAAAAGTCTTTCCCTTCACACCTATGGCAAAAATCGAGTACAGAAATAAAAAAAAACAAAAAAAATACTTCAAACTGTTTAAGGAGAAAATAAGAAGGGATTTTGATAGAGTTATGCTTGAGAGAATAGTCCCGAAAGGGAGGCTGATAAGGGATTTAAGGGTTGAAATAAAAGGAAAAATAAGCTTTGCAAGGCAGCTCGCAACGTATCCCCTCTTAGTCGGTATATACGG
>CAZVXC010000097.1:0-2221 GCA_964631435.1 uncultured archaeon
GGTTGGAATAAATCCCGAAAGGGTTACAGCGATCTGGCATTCTGCCGGAGAGGCGAGCGGGATAGCAGAAGATTTCAACAACTTCGTCAAGAAAATTAAGGAACTCGGACCGATAGACATGGAGGTGAAAATGTGATAGAGAGAGAGATCGATATGTTCGACACGAAGTTCAAGCTGACTCAGAAGGCTAAGGATGAGGTCAGGGAATTGATATACGATTACAAAAAATGCAACGGTTGCGGGATATGCGTTTACGCCTGCCCGGTTAATGCGATCGAACTCGGGCCAGTTCATGATATAGCCGTCGGATTAGAAATGCCGTTCGTAACGATAGATCATACGAAATGTGCCTATTGCGGGATATGCTACGCTTTCTGCCCGTTTAACGCTTTCGAATTCTACATCAACGGTGAAAAGATTAAGAAAGACGAGCTACCTCTCTCTCCGACAGGCTTTACGGAGCTTATAGAAGATAAATGCGTTTATTGCACTCTATGCTACAAAGCGTGTCCAGATGAAGCTATAACGAGGGAGGTTAAGATAACGAGGCAGGAAATTCCTGAGAAAAACGAAGGTTTGGAAGGAAAGCTGATCGTTGATAAAGATAAGTGCAATCTATGTGGGATATGTGCGGAGTTTTGCGAAGTTTTTAAGATGGTCGAAAAGGAGTCATCTCCAACAGATCCCCTGCCTTACGAGGATATTCTGCTTGATGAGAGTAAATGCGATTACTGTAAGCTTTGTGAGGAGATATGTCCTGAGGATGCAATAAAGGTTGAAGGTGGAAAGAGAATAGAGTTCAAGCTCGAAAAATTAGCTGAGATAGATATAGATCAGGAGAAATGCTCGCATTGTGCTTATTGCGAAGCTGTATGTCCGTATGATGCGATAAAGACTATAAAGCCTATTGAAGGCGAGCTTTTGCTTTACGAGCCGAGGATGTATAGATGCGATCCGGTTGGATGCGGAGCATGCATAAAGGTTTGCAAGCACAACAAAGTCTGGTATGTTTCTGAAGAGAAGGGAAGAGTTTACTTCAATGCAGATCACTGCATATACTGCGGAGCTTGCGAGAACGCATGTCCTTACGACCTTATAGCTGTTGAGAGAACGAATTTCTATACAAAAGAGATCGTAACTTACGAGCCGTGGATAGATTCTTGGCATAACGCCTTACTCAGGATTGTGGAGAAGAAGAAAGCTGAAGAGCCTGAGAGAAAGTTTTTCAGAGAAGAAAAGTTGGAGGTTGCTGAAGAGGTTGTCGAGCATAGGGAAATCGATAGGGAGGCTTTGAAAGTTATAGAGAAGAAAATAGAGGTTATTGAGAAAACTCTTAAAAAACCATTCGTTAGAAGGGCGATAGAGAGGGGAAATGTTGAGGCTTTCATCAAAAACATAAAAAAGGAGAGCTGAACATGCATCTCGAAAAGATAAGGGGAAGCAGAAGTAAGAAACTTCTCGGAAAGAAAATAGTCTTAGCGGTTACGGGAAGCATAGCTGCGATAGAATCTGTTAAGCTTGCGAGAGAGCTTATAAGGAGAGGTGCAGATGTTCAGGCTGTTATGAGTGATGCGGCAACGAAGATAATCCACCCTTTCTCCTTAGAATTTGCGACCGATAGAAAGGTTATCACAGAGATAACGGGGATGATTGAGCACGTTGAATTGCTCGGCATCGATGGTAAAGCTGATATGCTGTTAATAGCACCGGCAACAGCCAACACGATTTCGAAAATTGCGATGGGAATAGATGATACTCCAGTAACGACGATGGCAACAACCGCTTTGGGATCAGGGAAGCATGTGATGATAGTTCCGGCAATGCATGAGGGAATGATAAACAATCCAGCAATTCGTAATGCTATCCAAAAGCTGAAAGGCTACGGTGTCGAATTTGTCGAGCCGAAATATGAAGAGGGAAAGGCGAAATTTCCAGAGATAGAGAAAATTTGCTTACAGGTTGAAAGAAAGCTTTATTCTAAGGAATTTGAAGGGAAGAAAGTCGTTATCACTTCCGGGCCAACATTGGAATTCCTCGATCCGATAAGATACATAACAAATAAGAGTAGCGGAAAGATGGGGAATGAAATAGCCTTGGAATTCTGGAGGAGGGGGGCGAATATTACGTTGATAACATCGAAACCGCCATCAATTGATCTGCCGGAGTTCGATGTCATCGAAACGGTTTCGGTCAGAGACATGCTCGAAGCGAGCTTAAATGC
>CAZVXC010000097.1:2231-5043 GCA_964631435.1 uncultured archaeon
ACTTAAAGAGGTTAAGAAGGTGTTTGACGGTAAGGTTATCGGATTTAAGGCTGAAACGGGTTTAAGCGATGAGGAGCTTGAGAAGATAGCGATTAACAAAATGGAAGAGGATGATCTTGACATGGTTGTCGCTAACGATGTCCTCGAGAGAGGGATGGGAACAGATGACACAAGGGTTCTTGTTGTTACGAGGAATAGAAGAGAGTGGTTCGAAGGCTTGAAGAGTGATGTTGCTGAGAAGATAGTCGATGTGTTTGCGAAAGATTGCATATGATTTTCGTTTCGGCAAGCGTAACAGCGATATTTTCAACGAAACTGAGCAAGAATCCGTTGAGATCGGGTTCCTACGGTGTTGGATTCACGATAGATAAGGGAGTTTATGTCAAGCTGACAAACAAGGATGGCGTTTATCTGAACGGTGAAAGGGTTAGCTTTCCGACAGTCGAATACGTTTTAGAAAAACTTGACGCAAATGGCATTGAGATAAAAACGGATGTTCCTATATCCTGCGGTTTCGGGATAAGCGGTGCATCAGCACTCGGAACGGCTTTAGAGGTTGCGAAAGTTAAAAATCTAAGCCTGTCCTTCTTTGAACTCGCAGATATAGCCCATGAGGCTGAAGTGATAAATAAAACTGGCTTGGGAGACGTTGTAACTCAATGTTACGGCGGCGTTGTTGCAAGACTAAAAGCGGCTTCCCCATCAAAATCTATTGTTGACAGATTTGTATTCAAAGAAAACATAGATTTCTTAGTTCTCGGTAAAATTTCAACTAAGGATGTTTTAAGCGATGAGTTAAAGAGAAAGGGGATAAATAGGATAGGGAAAAAATATTTCAGGCGATTCATGAAAAGTCCAAGCTTGGAATCCCTTTTCGAGAACTCAAAGATGTTCGCAATCGAAAGCGGTCTTGCGAGCGATAGGATTATAGACGTCATCGAGGCTGTTGAAAGCAACGATGGAATGGCAGCGATGGCCATGCTTGGGGAGACTGTTTTTGCTTTAAAAGGTTGGGAGGCGTTTGAGGAATTTAAGGGAGAAAAGTTTGAGGCGAGTATAGATTTTTGCAGTTGCAAAATTCTTTAAGCTTTTATCGCTTTTTCTTCAACAATTGTCTTAGGCTCTTTGAGAACCTCTATCTTTCTTATCTCAACTCTCCTCAGAGGATACACCTTCTTAGCGTTCTTGTATATCTCAGCCGGAATCTTGCCCAGAACAGCCTCCTGCAGGAATTGGACGAAGTTGTTCTTCTCCGCAGACCTCTTCACGATTTCGTTCATAACTTTCCTTATCGCTCTCTTTTGCGAACTCTGGCATCTCTTTACGGTGAAAGCCACACTCTTTACTCTCAAAACGTATCCGTCTGAGGTTTTCACATCAACAATGTCCTCTATCTTACTCGTTCTCCTCCTCGTAAGGCTGTTTAGGTAATCTCTCGTTAGCTCGAATCTGTGGAACTTCGTATATGCATTTTCGCCTGCGACTCTGAAAACTTTGAATATAAGCTTCTTATACGGATTCTGGTTTGAGTAATCGTTCGTCAATTCCGCTAACGTGATCTCAACAGTTCTGTTCAAAACTTTGCTCTCATCATCTGCTGGAGTATAACCTATTTCAGCCATGCCAAAGTATTCTGGAGCGATAAGCGTGAACCATTTCTTCATTGTCCATTTATCCTTAACCCTTGCAGCCCTTTTCCTCCTTCTCGCCATTCTATCCCTCCTTAAGGCTAAGGTATTTACGCAATTAATAAAGTTTTTGTCAACGGCATTAGAAAATATTTAATAACTAACCAAAATGCAAGATTACATGCTCCCTCCGAAATCAAACTTCTCAGAATGGTATCACGAAATCATAGAACAGGCAAATATAATGGATATAAGGTATCCCGTCAAAGGTCTCTACGTATGGCTTCCCTACGGGTATAAGCTGAGAAATCTCGTTTATAGGAAGTTGAAAGAGATTATGGACAGGGATCACGAGGAGGTTTATTTTCCGGCTTTAATTCCAGAAACGGAATTAAGGAAGGAAGGTAAGCATATAAAAGGGTTCGAGAATGAGGTTTACTGGATAACTCACGGCGGCTTGGATGAGCTTGATATCAAATTAGCTTTAAGACCGACTAGTGAGACGGCAATATACCCCATGTTTAAAGTATGGATCAGAAGCCACGCAGATTTGCCTCTGAGAATTTATCAAGTTGTTAACGTCTTCAGATACGAAACCAAGCACACGAGACCTCTTATAAGGCTTAGAGAGATAACTTCGTTCAAGGAGGCACATACCGCTCACAGAGATTATAAGGAGGCTGAGCAGAATGTGAACCTCGCTATTCAGCTCTACAAGGAATTTTACGACAGCTTGGCGATTCCTTACCTTGTTATCAAAAGGCCAGAATGGGATAAGTTTCCCGGAGCAGATTACACGATAGCGTTCGATACTGTTATGCCGGATGGAAAGACAATGCAAATAGGAACAGTCCATCATCTCGCAGACAACTTCGCAAAAACGTTCGACATAAAATACGAGACGATCAACGGAGATCATGCATACGTTCATCAGACATGCTACGGCATATCTGAGAGATGCATAGCAGCTTTAATCAGCATACATGGGGACGATCTCGGATTGGTTTTGCCTTTCAGCTTCGCCCCTTTCCAATTCGTAATCATACCAATCCTTTACAAAGGCAAGGAAAGAGAAGTTATGAATTTCGCAAGAGAGGTTTTCGAGAGAGTTAAAAAGATGGGATACAGAGTAATCTTGGACGACAGCGATGAAAGGCCGGGATCTAAGTATTACAAATGGGAGC
>CAZVXC010000098.1:0-5029 GCA_964631435.1 uncultured archaeon
AAGTTCATTAAGGAAAACATGGGGATCTCTGAGTTCTTCTTCTCTATTTAGAATTCTATCTCTAAATTTTCTGAATTCTGATACTTTCTTCTTAACTTCGTTAACATCTACGCTTACCCTTTCAAGTATTTCATTAACTAACTCATCCGATACTTGCTTTAACTCCTCTTTATCCACACCTACCACCTATTTTTTCATTTCTTCATAACACATCGCCTTCTTCAGCTATCCTTATAACGATTGTGTCAATAGCATCAACATATTTAAACACTAAGTCCTTAAGAACTTTCAATGCGTGTCGTAGTCATCGGTGTTCAAGGGGATGTTGAGGAGCATGTTATTGCAACGAAACTTGCGATGAAAAAACTCGGCATAAGCGGGGAGGTAATCGCTACTCGAAAACCCGGTGTTGTTTCGAGGAGCGATGCCGTAATCCTTCCGGGAGGGGAAAGCACAACAATATCAAGACTTATATGGAAAGACGGGATTGCTGAAGAGATCATAAGTTCCTTTGAAGAGGGAAAGCCAATAATGGGGACTTGTGCCGGCTTGATTATCCTTGCAAAACACGGCGATGAGCAGGTTGAAAAGACAAAAACGAAGTTGCTAAATCTTCTCGATGTTAAAGTGAAGAGGAACGCATTCGGAAGGCAAAGAGAGAGTTTCGAAGTTGAATTGGATGTTAAAGGAATAGGGAAGTATAATGCCGTATTCATAAGAGCACCTGCAATCGTTAGCGTAGGAAAAGATGTCGAAGTCCTATCAACATTCGAGGATAAGATCGTAGCTGTCCGACAAGATAACCTGCTCGGTTTAGCTTTCCATCCTGAGCTAACAGCCGACACCCGTATTCATGAATTCTTTTTAAAACTTAAGGAAGAGTTATAATTTCAAAGCCCATATTCCTTAAAACCGTCCTCAGATTTCTGTTGTAGCCTGTTATAACCAAATTTCCCCTAAGCTTTTGAAAGATATCAAGGATCTCTTTCAGAAACTTTTTCGATTTCTTATCTTCGCTCTTCCATTCATAAATCTCAGCGTTAATATTCTCCGCCAAATTTTCAGCTCTCTTATCTGCGAAAAACACCTTCATCTCCAGAAGTATCTTCTTCGATTTGTGCTGTATGAAATTGTAATCCTTAATCAAAGCGTTAGCTTTCAACTCATCAATCTTTCCAAGCCAGTAGATAACGATGCCATCACCGTAAATCTCAGCGTAAGGGTCATACTGCTTTTTCAAATAGAATCTATGGAGCTTTAAATCTCCGAATAACGCTTTGCTCTCTATCCATCTTATTTGCCTACCATCGATTTTTAACTCATCTTCGATCGCAAAATCCGGCGTTTTTTTCTCATGTCTAAGCTCTCTTTCCTCCTTAAATTCTATTCCCTTAGCTTCAAGAAAATCCCTTATCATGATCTCCCCGATTCTTCCTCTCGCAAACTGAATCCTTGCAGCAATAGGTGAATAAAGAAAGTCCTTGTATATCGCATTCCATATCAGCTCTTCGAATTCGCTTTTCTCTGGATTTAAGAACTGCTTGGTAATCTCTTTGCCACTCATGCCGAGCGATTTCATCAGTAATCTCAGCCTCATCACAGGCGGAAGCCTTAGCCAAGAGGGCAACTTTTTCTCCTTCTCCCAGTAATTCTCTATCTCGGAAAGCTTTGAGACATACAAATGGTATCTCCTCTTAACGTTCTCTACCCTTTTCTGGGAGAGGATGCTGAAGAGAGTTCCTCTGAAGTAGTTGTATTTTTTAAAATCCCTGAAATCCCTTAGATTCTTCCTTATCTCAAAGAACTCTTCAGCCTTCATCCTTAAACCTTAGGGAGTATGCGAAAAACCATCTGACCTTCCCCTTCCTAAGACCAGCGTATTTCGTTCCCGATTTTATCTCTACATCGAAGAGCTTTTTTATCCTCGAAATCAGCAATCTCGCATCGTTCACATCTTCAAAATAGACATCTATTCCGAACTTTTCTCGAACAACCTCGACATTCTCAAGCTTCTCTATAATCATCTCCGCCCTCTTGTAGTTCCCTCTGAGCTGTATCACAGCTGGATGCTTCACAGTAAAAGATTTATATTGAAGTATATTTCTTTTCTGATTGTATGGATGAACTCGTTGAACTTGAAGAGGATTTGCAATACATAACTGTCGCATCAAGAAAGAACTTGAAAGAGCACGCCTTAATAAGGCTGATTCTCTCAACACTCGCAGATGTCGAGGAGATAAATAATGTAACCAAAAAAGATTTAGAAATCAGAAGGATCAACAGCAAAGAGATTTTTGCAGTAAACTTGAGGAAAGGAGGAAGAAGCAGGAAAGCACCGATAGATAAGAAGACTTACAACATATTGCAAGAACTGAGCAAAGGTTACACAAGAAGGCAGAGGATATTTGATTATACGAGAGATGAGATAGATGAGATAATTGCAAAATACTCTCCGAAATCAAAGAGATACGGTATCAAGGAGCTGAAAAGAGGTGTTATGAGAATTCTCGGAGACAATCTGTTTAATCTCGATGTAAGAAATATATTCAGCATGAATTTCCACGAATTATCTGATTTCCTCTCTGACTTCCACCCGATGTTCTCAGGGATGTGGGATCTCGACAAGGACGATGTAGCTTACGACTACTTTTTAATGTTAAGCAAAAGATACGGGATAGATAGCTATTCTGAAATATCCAAGCTAAGCGGGGAGAGCGTTGAGAGGATTGAAAAGCTCATGAGGAGAAAATGGTTCCAGAATTACTTGGACTCGTAATAGGCATTATATCCGGACTTATTCCCGGAATCCATCCGAATACATTCGCATCCCTAATGCTTGCATCCTCACCGCTTCTCTCAAACTACTTCGAGAACTATGAAATTGCTACAATATTATTCATAGCTTCAATAGTCTATTCGGTCGTAAACATAATTCCAGCAGTATTCATCGGCGTTCCGGATGAAGATACATCCTTAGCCGTATTTCCGGCGCATAGATTGGTTCTCGATGGAAAAGGGTTTGATGCAATAACGATCTCAGCAATCTCAAGCTTCGCATCAATCGCAATCTCGATCCCGCTTTATTACCTCTTATTAATCTCATCAGGATTCGTATCTCACCTAACGGAGTTTACTAAGCTTGTTCTGCTTTTTATCTCCGCTTACATAATCTTCCTTGAGAAAGACTACTTCGGAGGATCCCTCTCATCTTGGAGGAAGCGATTACTTTCAGCTCTCATCTTCATCTCATCTGGTTTCTTAGGATTCGTTTCGCTTAGATACTACGACACAAACAACATCTCAATTCTTTTTCCTCTGCTCTCAGGCTTTTTCGCATTTCCGACAATTATAAGCGGTATGACATCAGAAAACATTCCGAAACAGGAATTCGCATTTAAACTTCCGAAGATTTCGAGCATTCTTAGAGGCGTCGTCTCAGGGTTATTTGTATCAATCTTCCCCGGAATTAGCTCTGGTGTTGCAACAGCTCTCTCCATAAGCAAAGGAGGTGATGAAGAAGACTACGTTGCATCTATAAGCTCTGCAAATTCATCTAACACCCTTTTAAATTTCGCAATTCTAATATCCTTAGGTAGAATAAGGAGCGGCATAGCGAAAGCCTTCTCAACTCTCACAAATCCGACAAGCTTCCATTTCTTACCATTCTTAGCCCTCTCCTCAGCTTTTGCTGCAATGAGCGTAACCCTGCTGATAGCTATCCCAGTTGTCAGATTTTTTAAATTCGTAAGCCCGAATATATTTTCGAAGATTATTCTTGCGTTTCTGATAGCGTCTATCTACTTAACCAACGGCTTTTCCGGCATCGCTGTCTTCGCTGCCGCATCGAGCATAGGTTTATCCACGCTATTTTTCGGAACGAGAAGAATAAGCTGCATGGGTGCAATAATAATTCCGACACTACTCAGCTAATTCTTCTGTATCTCCCTTCATTGATAAATTCCTCAATCTTCCTAACGAATCTGTCGTTCGTCTTAATTACCGGGATTATCGTTGTATCCCCCCTTATGTTCACGATTTTGTTTGTGTATTCTATCTCATCGTCATGCCCGTGATAGAGAACCCATCTTCTGAATTCGCTAACGTTCGTAAAAGATGAATACGTTATTAACTCAACGATAACGAATCTGTCTTCAATTATCCCATGCAAAGTTTCGTAATCGACTATGAAAAGCTTTCCATTAGAGTAAAAAAGTCTATCAACCTCCATAGCTAATGCGTTCCTTATAAAATCGTCCATCGTAAATTCTTCGGGAGCATCTATGATCACGGGGCCATGATACACCACGTTCATGTTCGTTTGAAGTAGGGGATTGTTTAAATATTATCGCGTGGAAGTTTCCTTTAATGATAAACAGAAAAACCGCAGTTTTTATTGTTTGAAGGGTATGCCAAACCCGTAAAAGCATAAGGTTATCACGAAACTGAAGTTATTGCATAGGATATTCCGCCGTTAGAAAGAACTTATTCTTCAAGCTATTTAAGTCATAACCGAAGTCCACGTTTAAAGCGTAAAGGGAATGTTTCTTAAGAGAAGTTCTGAAATTCAAAAAAAACCGCTTCATCATTCCACTTTCCTCAAAAATTCTCTAACTTTTTCCGACTCTAACCATCCCCTATCAAGTCTTTTAATAACATCGTCTATTCTTTCAACTTCCCTTATTATCTTTTCAGCTGTTTCTCTATCTTTTTCCTGAACTTTTAGCTCAGCCAATGCCATAATTACCGCTAAGGGATTCTTTATGTGATCAACGAGTATTGCGAATTCCTCAATGTTTTTCTCTATTTGCTGATACGCCTTTTTCTTCAATTCATCCAATTCAATAGCTTTTATTGTAAGGGCTAAATCGTTTGCAAGGGTTTGAAGTAAGTCTATTTCTTCCTCACTAATCTTTCTATCGGAGGCTAAGTGGATTGTAATTACACCCTTAATCTCACTATCGACAATCATCGGAAAGGAGAAAACTTGTCTATATTTCCCCCGACCTATCTCACATTTAGAGCATAATTC
>CAZVXC010000099.1:0-3646 GCA_964631435.1 uncultured archaeon
ATAGAAGGTAAGCCTTTGAAAGAATTAATAAGTGATATTATACGAAATTTGAAGCAAAAGGTGGAGTGTGATTTTGTTTGTATCTCCGTGTTTGATGGAGAAATTATAACCGAACCGGAGGATACTTGCTCTTTCTTAAAAGACAGAGAGAAAATAGAAGCTTTGAAAACAAGACAAAGGAAGGGGGTTATATTTGTTGAAAACATATTAGAACTTGATGATTTGCTTGAAATTGAGGTTGAGTTCTTAAAAGCTGGAATGAAGTGCTATCTTCTAACACCGCTTATCGCGAGAGAAGAGAAGGTTGGAATTCTCTTAATTGCATCCAAGAAAAAGATTGACGAAGATTCGGTTGAATTTATCAAACAAATTGCTGGTCAACTTGCAATAGCTTTACACGAAGCAATACTATTTGACATGAAGAAAAAAGCGTATCAGCAAATAGAGAAAAACATTGAGGAATTCGCAATACTCGTTGATCACATAAAGAATCCCTTAGCGGTAATTATGGCATTGGCTGAGCTAAAAGTTCAGGAAAAAGATAGAGAAACAGCTGAAAAGATAATTGAACAGGTAAAAAGAATAGACGATGTTATTAAAAGACTTGATGAAGGATGGTTAGAGTCGGAAAAAGTCAGAAGGTTCTTGAAAAAGTCATAATTTGGCTGAAACTTAATACCTGTTTTAACTTCTTTAAATCCACTTCCACTTTCAATTTCCCTTAAAGCAACCCTATACACATCCGAGCTGGGATACAAAATCTTATACAGATCATCTAAACCTTCAACTGCTTCTGAGTGGGCTATTAACCCCCCCCCCTTTCAGACCATCGAGCAATAAGCCCCAACTTTCCCTGACTTTAACATCTAAACCTCTTTCTTTCAAAAACTCTCGTTGCATCCTCGATCTCTCTATATTCTTCAACAATAAAGAATAAAATATAATAAAGTAATGATAAGGAACAAACAATCAATTAATAAATCGAACAGTTAGAGCTGTATTAGCTTTTTCTGGATAATAATTACACTATTCGATCGTGGATATTGAGAATCTTATATTTTGCATCGGTTGCTTTATGAATCCCCTTCTCATAAGTTCCTTAAGCTTTTGCTGAGTGGAAATTATCATTTCCTTTGCCTGAGTGTATATCTCATCGCTCGACAGTTTTAGTCTTGCTACGCCTTGCTCTATCGCTTTTTTCGCAACAGCTAAAGCGACTTCTATGTAAACCTCGCATTCATCCATATGCGGAATTACGTAATCCTCGCTCAATCCCTTCTTTTCGGCATAGCTAACCAAAGCTCTCGCAGCCTCTATCGCCATTTCATCCGTTATCGCTTTGGCTCTTACATCAAAAACTCCTCTGAAGATAGCTGGAAATACCAATGAGTTGTTGACCTGATTCGGAAAATCACCTCTCCCAGTCCCTACTATCCTTGCTCCAGCTTCCTTAGCTTCCCATGGCCATATTTCTGGTATCGGATTTGCTAATGCGAAAACTATGGCATCGTCGTTCATCTCAGCTACCCATTCTTTCTTTATAACACCCGGCCCGGGTTTGCTTGCCGCAATTGCCACATCTGCACCTTTCAAAGCCTCTTTTATCCCGCCTTCTACCTGTTCGCCGTTCGTTATCTTGCAGAACTCCCACTTGTATGGCTCATTGCTCTTCCTTACATCTTCTCTATTTCGGTTGAGTATTCCTTTACTATCAACTATGATTATCTTCTTCGGATCGGCTCCGGCTTTTATAAGCAATCTAACAGTAGCAACGTTCGCAGCGCCGAAACCGATTACAGCTATTCGGACATCGGATATCTTCTTTCCCACAACATCTAATGCGCCAAGTGTGGCGGCAAGCGTTGCTGTTGCAGTTCCTTGCTGATCGTCATGCCATACTGGAATATCAAGCTCTTTTTGCAATCTTTCGAGTATGTAAAAGCATTTCGGTTTCGCAATATCTTCGAGATTGATTCCACCGAAAGAGGAGGATATAGCTTTAACTATCTCTATAAATCTATCGGCATCCTGCTCGTTAATAACGATCGGAAAAGCATCAACTCCACCGAGATATTTGAAAATTAAAGCTTTACCTTCCATAACGGGCATAGCTGCTTTTGCACCGATGTTTCCCAGACCTAAGACTCTTGACCCATCCGTTATTACAGCAACTGCATTCCAGACGTTCGTGTAGTCATAAACTTTGTCTGGATCCTTCGCTATCTCCATGCACGGTTTTGCAACGCCCGGAGTATACCAAACGCTAAAATCTCCGAGATCTCTTATTATGCATTTCGGGATAATCTCTATTTTTCCCCGGTAATATCTATGCCACTCTGCAGAAATCTTCTCAGGGAGTTCAGCTTTCTTCAGAAGCCCCTCAGCAGTATATATCATATCGACCACCATACGTATTTTACAATCAATATTTGTATTCAATTTATACTTAAATCTTTCGTTATTAATCATTATTAATTGTTAACACTTTAACATAAATGCGATTAAGATTTCGCAATTTAGATTCATAGCAATGTGTCATTTAATTCGGGAGCAGATACTTGCTATTTCTGAACTCAAACTCCACTCGGATTTCGATGTTTGGCCTTCCCTAAGAAACGACAAAAAAGAGATATTAGCTAAAAAGAATATGAATCCAATATCAACCTTACGGAGGGAAAGTTATGCGGGCAGAAGCTGTTGAAGACCTCAAAAAATTAATCGGTAAAACCGTTAGAGAGATTAGAGTTAGTAACGATGAAAACGACTACGGATTTGACCTTGTATTCGATGACAACACAGTGTTAGAGATATACGACATTCGCTGCGCTGTGATGTCCGAAGAGTGTAAAAAGAAGAAAGTTAGCGTCGTGAATATCGAGACTGGAGATTCTATAGAGGTGATTGCGCACTCCATCGGTGGTGGAGTTGCATGGGTAGTAGTTGAAAGAGAGGACTCTTGATAAAACCAAACCCTCGATTGTTGTTTAAGATTAGCTGAGAAACCTCAAATCTCTTATCTCGAAGCTGAAATTCATCAAAAACAAACAGATGTGGAGAGATCATTTAATGAGCAAAGCGATGCGTAAGATCTCTGAAGACAATTACGAGCTGATTATGAGCGTGGCAGAATGATAGAAACTGCTGTATCTAAGAATGACAGAGGAGAGATAGTTCTACATCGTTAAGAACCACGATGAAGTTTTACTGATAATTGAGGGTCCAGTTACATGGCCAAGACTGGACTGATGAGCTTCTGGCGGTAAGAACAACGAATATCTGGTTGCAGTTTACAAAGAAGAGAACGATGGCTTTATAATTTTAGAGGAAGATAATATAGCAGGAGAGGTGAAAAAGGTAGTTGATGCGATTCCCAAGCTCCTTGAGTTTTAGCTGTGGATCCACATGATAAGTCTCGAACTATGAACATTTAAATGAGCGGATATAAAATTTTTAATACTATTCCGCTAATTCGAGCTAAGATGAGATTAGATAAGAAACGAGCACTAATCTTGATTACGATACTTTTAGCTGTAGCTTTCAGATTTTACGACTTAGGAAAAGCACCATTTTTCTTTGATGAAAGCGTTCATACCGTTTTTGTGGATGATGTGCTGAACATGAATTACCATTACAATCCAGCATTTCA
>CAZVXC010000099.1:3656-5012 GCA_964631435.1 uncultured archaeon
GGCCACTTTTATTTTACCTTTCCGCAATTGTTGTAAAGCTGTTAGGAAAGAGCGAATTCACATACAGGATAGTTCCGGCTTTATTTGGCGTTCTGACTGTTCTTTTAGCGTTTAAATTCGAAAGATTTATGAAAGAGGGGGCATATTACTTAGCACTTCTTTTAGCGATCTCACCGGTTATCGTTAATTATTCGAGATTTTTTAGAAACGACAGCCAGATTCTCTTTTTCACCTTAGCTTTTGTCTATTTCATTTTCAGCTATTTGGAAGATAGACGAAGGTATCAACTTGTCCTTGCCGCATCATCTCTTGCACTGTTTGCATGTTCGAAGGAAAACTTCTATCCGATCGCTGCTCTTCTGCTTTTCTTCTTCATCTTCGATCTGAGAAAGTTTAAGGCGAAAGATGTTCTAATTTCTGTTATCGCATTCCTCATCATATACACCGCACTCTATTCGAATTTCTACACGGATATCTCATACATAATCAACCCAGATAAGCTTCCGTTCGTTCAGGCGATAAAATACTGGGTGCATCAGCATGAAATAGCAAGAATTGGCGGCCCAATTTGGTATTATATTCCCCTGCTCTTGCTCTATGACCTACCTGTGTTTATATTGGGAATATACGGTGGGATAAAATGGATATACAAAAGGAAGCTTAACGATTTCAGAGCTTTTTTAATTTACTGGTTTTTGACAAGTTTAATATTCTATTCATACGTTCAGGAGAAGGTTCCTTGGTTAGTCGTTCACATCGAGTTGCCTCTCTATTTACTCGCAGCTCAGAGCTTAAGGGAGATAAAGAAGTTCAGAAGTCTGATATTGATAGTAACTGTGGTGTTTCTCATCTATTCCTCTCTCCAGCTTAACATAGTGAATCCAACAAATCCGGCTGAACCAGCACTTTATCTTCCGACCAACATGGATGTGAAGACGTTTAGGCAAGAACTTAAAGATTTGAATGTATCTAACGTCTGCGTTATAATGTCCCCCGGAGATTACTGGCCTCTTCCGTGCTATCTAAACGATTTCAACACATTCTACTTCACGAAAATCAGCGGAGTGAAAGAGTTGAGAGGCATTATAGAGTCTTACGGATGTCAGGTGGTTATATTAAATTCAACGAATGCGAAAGCTGTTGAAAGCTTCAAAGATTACAAGAGAAAAGAAGAATTATGTCTGAGAAGCTGGGTATCTTATTCCAGCATTAGCCCAATTAGAGTCCTCGAATTCTTAATCTTCAGGAAACCTATGGGAAAGGTAGTTTATTTCAATCATACCGTTTATTTTCTGAAGTAACTTTATCTTGTGCTGTCAAAATAAATCTTCTATACGGCGATGGAGATATTTCGAG
>CAZVXC010000100.1:0-4995 GCA_964631435.1 uncultured archaeon
AGTCAAATAGCTAAAGAGATCAGAGCGTCGTAGAATAATGAACATACATGAAAAACAACATGCTGTAAATCGTGATATGCGGTAACGTTTTTATAATTTTGACGCAAGCTAATTGCATGCCAACTATAATACCTCATAAACACTGCATAGTTTGCGGAAAAGCCATCGATCCAGATAAGGTTTTTTGTAGCAAAGAATGCGAGACCAAGTATGAGAAGGAAAGAAAAAGGCAGAGAAACTATATGATCTTTATGTTTGCTGTTCTATTTGGCTTGCTTTTCCTTATGTTGTTTGTCCACTGAAGACGTCCAATTTTTCCAATTTTTTGAATACGCCAACAACTTTGCAAAACGTAGTTCTCTTCTTTATCTCATCTATCGTTTCCTCATCAAGCTTCTTCTCAGCCTCTGTGAAGAATACGTAGTCTCCTAAGTTCGTCTTAGCCGGTCTGCTTTCGAGTTTCCTAAGATTGATTCCTCTCTTATAAAAGACTTCGAGAACTCTGTATAAAGCACCCGGCCTGTCGCTAACACCGAAGAACAAGCATGTGATTTCTCCTTCCGCCTTCTTATCCCCATTCTTTCTTATAATGTAAAACCTCGTCTTGTTATTCGGATTGTTCTGAATGTTCTTTCGCAGTATGTGAAGCTTATAAAGTTTCGCAGCAAGCTCAGACGTTATTGCAGCTGAAGAATCGTCGAGCATGTTTATAGCGTCGCTCGTGCTTCTCGTATATCTTATCTCCGCTTTCGGCAGATAATTGTTTATGAATTCACTGCACTGAGCGATTGCTTGGGGATGAGAATATATCACCTTCACATCTTTGAGATCAATCGGCTTTTTTGCAACAAGATTGTGCTTAACAAAGCTTTCAAACTCCCCGAATACTTCGATATTGTATTCTAAGAGTGCATCGAGCGTTGAAAGAACACTGCCATAGACGGAGTTTTCTATCGGAACGATGCCGTAATCAACTTTACCATTTTCGACCGCATTAAAAATCTCCTCAACCGTGTTGAAATATATTATCGGTAACCTCGATCCTATCAGCTTTAAAGCAACTTCCTCACTAAAACTTCCCGCCGGTCCGAGAACGCCGACTCTCTTCTCGATCCCCAAGACTTTGTATTCCTCCTCTTTCGTAATATCCATTAGCCTTCCGAAGATATCGGAGATCATTACGGGATTGAGATTTGTTCTCTTTAATATTTCATTAATCTTAACATCCTCGACATGGGAAAGCTCTATAGGCTCGTTCTCCAATTTCTTGTATCTCGCAACATCTTTTCCGGCATTAACCCTCTTTTCTATCAGTTTCAGAATGAGTGCATCTAAAACCCTTATAAATCCCCTGAGCATATTAATTCCTTCCGGCGTTATCGTGGCTTTGTATGCGTCGAGGATTAGAGTTGAATCTTGATAATTCCTGAAATCCTTTTTCAGCTCAAAAAATAGGTTTTTAAATGCATTCTCATCTTTCATCAATTTATCAAGCTCGTCCGCACATCTAACCAACTCTTTTCTAAGCTCCTCAGCATTTCTCTGGATGAGATAATACAATCTCCAATCCTGATTCAGTATCCTGCTCGCAAGTTTATGCATTACCAGAAAGATTGGTGAAGCGAACTCATATTCTTCCTTAAATTTATCCCTCAAGTAGTAAGCGAATAGTATCAGGAGGAAATGTGCGACTCCTTGTATCTCAGCCATTTTCTTATCGTGAGATGAGAAATCCAAATAAGATAAAACAGCTCCAGCCTTCTCGAATTCTTCGAGTATGGTATCCTCTTCATCTCTCAAGCTTCGCTCAACCACGATTATATTCGATAAACCTATCTCGCTATCCGGCCCAAACATGGGGTGGATGCTTAAAAAATCGAGCTTCGCATCCCTTAGATACGGGATCGAATAGCTTTTGAGAGTGGATATATCGACTATCAGCGGTTTTCTCGTTCTCTTTGCGATCTCCATCGCTGCATCTCTCACATTATCCATCGGGACGCAGAGGAATATTACATCGAAATTCTTAACATCATCTATATTAATCTCGCTTTTCCTCGGATCTATATCGTAAGTCGAGACGTAATATCCTCTGCTTTCGAAGAAATCCTTGAATATCTTTCCCATTCCTCCAAAACCGTATATGAGTATTTTCATAAAATTCCCATCAACTTTAATATCTTCCTTGCGGTATAAACATCGATCTGCCCCGGTGCAATGGGCTGAGAGATCGTGCAGTATATGAGCGGTGAGCCTAAGATGAAAGAAAGAATTCGAGTCCATGAGAAATTCCTTCCCATGAGAAACGCCACAACACCTTCATACTCCGTTAAAAGCTTGATCATCTTTATTACGTCCCATTTATCGTTTCCCATCGTTGCAATCTTTATGTAATCTCCCCTTTTCCCTTCAACTATATCCTTCAGCATCTCATATGGCGGTGTCTCTTTGAAATTGTGATAGCTCTCTATGATCTTATTTTTCTTGAATTTAAGGAATACATCATCTTCGAGATAGTTTTCGAGATCAACGTAATCGGAGAATTTTGAATATTTAATTAGCAAATCCATCCTCTCCTCTTCATCACCCTGAAATTCTCCTCCGTCTTCCTTTTTTCTTATCGTGATTATTGTAGGCTTCTCAAGCTTAATCCTGCTGTATTCGGGGAAAGAAGAGAATAGATCGAGCCTGTATTCTATTATATCCGCAACTCTCAATGCCTGAGATGCTTCCGCAAAGCTTCTCACTGAAACGACAAAGCTACCTCTCAATTATGCTCTCCTCCACTTTCACCCCGAAATGTCTCGCTTTTTCACCTATGTAAACCAAAACCCTATCACCTTTCTTCAATTCCGTAACACTTAAATGCTTCCCCTCTTTATTAACGAGCTTTATCGTCTCGGCATTCTGAAGAATTATAGATCCTTCTGATCCATTAACCTTCGCTTTTATAAGCATCATCGGCCTCTTCTCAATCTTAACTCTACCAACAAAACTCTTTCTCGTTCTTCCATCAAATCTCACGATCTCAACCTCGTCTCCAGCTTTCAGCTCGCATAGATACCTCGTTTTCTCCCCTACTTTGATGTATGCATTAACGCTCCCGGCATTAACCCTGAATGGTCTTGATGAAACGTATTCACTCTCCTCGCTCTCGCTCGCGACGAGAAACAGCATCTCCGCTGTGTTACCTACAAGCATTCCCTCTCCCACTGACATGAGGTTTATCGTATCAATACAGACTCTATCACCCATGCCGAGCTTCTTTATCTCTGTTATCTCAGCTTCATTCAGCTTAAGCTTTACGCCCTCTTCAACTATGCTCTTAAATTTAATTAGCTCATCTCTTTTTTTCGGGAAGATTGCGATGCCATCAGCACCTTTTTCGAGAGTTTGAAGCATAACCTTCGCATCTTCAAAATCATCTGTTACGGCAATTATCTTAGCCTTCTTCTTCATAGCTATCAGATTTTCGAGTGGTATTATCCTCCAGTTTTCGAAATCTATGAATATTCTATCCTTCATCCCACTCTCCTTTATTATTCTCTCAAGATCGAGTGCATCTTTTATTCTTACGATTTCATCGCTACGAACGTCGATATTTCCGAGCTTCTTAGCCTTATCCAGAAAATCATCCCTTAAAATAACACCTGTAAATCCAAGCTCGATCGCATTCTTCACATTCTCCTTCACATCATCCCAGTTTTCGCCAGTGTCTATTAACCAAATCTCCTTCATATTCAACACCGTGAATTATCTTACGGATTTTCAGTCCTAACTCTCTTGGATTTTCTGATTGAAATATGTTTCTGCCTGCAGCTATTCCAGACGCTCCGGCTTTTATAACATCCTCAACAACCCTTAAGAAATCCTCATCCGATCTCTTTGAGCCTCCTGCAACCAAGATCGGTATCTCGGAGAATTCAACGACCTCTTCGAAAGTCTCCACGCTTCCGGTATAATTCGTCTTAACTATATCCGCTCCAAGCTCGTTCGCAACCCTTACAGCAAGCTTAACCTCCTCCAGTCCGAATTCATTTATCCCGTTTCCACGAGGATAGCTCATAACGAGCAACGGCATTCCGTAGCTATCGCATATCTCCGCTATCTTAGATGCATCCCTTATCTGCTCGACATCATCATCGCTCCCGACATTTATGTGAACACTCACACCATCTGCACCAAGCTCTATCGCCTTCTCAACGCTCGTTATAACTCTCTTCGCCAACGGGTCTTTGCTTAGATAGGTTGATGCTGATAGATGGATTATCAGTCCGGATTCCATTTCGCTGACGTATTTAGATTGCTTTACAATTCCCTTATGCAGAACAAATGCATCCGCAATCCCGTCGAGCAACATAAGCATTCTGTCTATTTTCTCCAATCCTCTCACTGGTTTCGTCATTCCGTGATCCATAGGAACAACAAATGCCTTGCCATTCCTCATTATCCTTTTAATCCGTCTTTTCTTCCCCAACATTTTTTATTCACCTCTTTTATTCAAAAGAGAAATTTTTACAGACCCCAGAGCCATAGCAACCACGCACAACACCTCCAAAAGGTTTAATAGCTAAAGCTAAACCAGAAAAATCCATAATAGACTTGGCTGAATGTCTTTCTCAGCATTCATAGATACAATCGATTTTCAATATTTAAATTTTACCATTTTCTTACCGAGATGTAGTATCTCGAAATAACTTTGCGCTCCAACAAAATCATGTGAGAAAGCTAACGCACAGAGACATAGCAAAATAGTAGAACGGTTGCTGAAAGGAAAGCTGATAACAAACTTTCAGGTAACTCACACCGATTATCATCAATTTAGCAGCTTCAAAACTTGGTAAAATAAATTTACCGAACAAAATTAATAACACAAAAGAGTTTTGGAGAGCGTTAAATGAAAAAGAACGCTTAGAAGTCTTAAAAAAGCTAATAAAGGTTTGCTCGTGATCAACATTTCACGGGATTTGAATTATTAAATAAGAAATCTTAAAG
>CAZVXC010000101.1:0-4985 GCA_964631435.1 uncultured archaeon
GTTTCTAGGGAAATTTAACGAGCAATATTATTTAAAAACTCTTAATAAATCCGCCCTATTACGTTTTATTAAAAGCTCTTTCAGCTTCTTTTTCAGCAAAGCAACATCTCCTTTCTTCCCTACGGTTGGAATGACATTGTTTAGATCGGTTTTTGTTAGCTCAGCTATCTTTTCAAGAACTTCGCAACTGTTTTCAACCTTATCAATTTTATTTGCAGCTATTACAACCTCTATTCCCACATCTCTTAGAAAATCTGCCATTTCGATGTCGATTGGTATGTATCCTCTGCTATCCCATCGATGGACGATTTCGAGGAAGGATTTTGCGTCAATCACATGGACGGATGCGAAAATCCTTTTTGCGTTTCCCTCTATGTATTCCACGACAAAATCCTTTATTCTCTCGTTGAATTCTTTACTCACACCTCTAACATACCCGAACCCGGGTAGGTCTGTTGCCAAAAAATCTTTATAGAAAAAGTGGTTAGGCCTGATAGTAGTCCCCGGTTTCTTTCCCTTCCGAACCTTTATACCGAAAAGGGAACTGAAGATGCTTGATTTCCCTACATTCGATCTTCCTACGAAGATCAGTTCTAATTTAACTCGGCCATAGTCCATAATATGCGTTCAGTATTATAGCCAGTATTCCGATTATGAAACCAACTGCTATAACTGTTTTAGGGCTGACTTTGATTTGCGTTTTTTCCTCCTCGAAATATCTCATTATTCCTGCAGATGACATTAAGGGTGGTGTCTTATCCTTCTTCGGCATAGATAATTGTTTTATTTTCAGATATATAATCTTTGTCATGAACTGTCTAAACGCTCTAACAAATGAAACTGGGATTTTAGTTAAGGATAGGAAATGGATTTTCGAAAGAGCGAATGTTAAAGCTGATTTTGTCATATTCCCTTCTTTTTTCAACGCTCACACCCACATAGGGGATTCAATAATAGAGGCACCGAAAAAAGACTTAGAGGAGCTTGTAGGGCAGCGGGGACTGAAGTTTAGGGTTCTTGAGGAAGCTGAGGAGGACGAAATAGTGAATGGCATGAAGAAATCCATAGATTTAATTAGCAAAACTTCAGCGACAGCCTTAGAATTTAGAGAAGGCGGCATCAAAGGCTACAACCTTTATAGAAAAGCTGATAAAGATTGTGTGTTGATTGCTCTCTCAAGACCGAACGACGAATTTGAGGCTGAAGAATTGATTAAGATCTCGCACGGTTTCGGATTCAGCAGTGTGAGAGATCATAATCTAGATTTCCTTGAATATTGCAGAGATATTGCAAGAAAGAATGAGAAGATATTTGCGATTCATGCTGGTGAGAGGGATGATGAAGATGTCGAAGACGCTTTAGCTATGGAGCCGGATTTTCTAATTCACATGAACATGGCATCTGAGAGGAATTTAAAAAGAGCAATCGATCTCGGGATACCGATAGTTACATGCTTCAGATCGAACGCATTCTTCGGGCTGTTTAACATTAAAAACTACGAGATACTTAGCGATTACGAGAATTGGATGATAGGGACGGATAATGCAATGGTTTCAACTCCTTCAATGCTCGATGAGGTCAGATTTGCATCCTATTTCATGGATTATGCGAAAGTTTTTCAGGCATCTATCAGAAATCCTTTCTTTCAGAGCTATACCATAGCGAGAATTGATAAGATTAACAGGCGTAATCCAATAGCTTCAATAGTCAGAAGGCTTGAGAGTTGCGATATAGTGAGAGTTATAAGGGGGGATATAGTGTTTCAGTGATATGTTTATGGACATCGACAACTCTTTCAGCCGCCGTATATAAGCTTTGTAGTAGAGGAAAGATGATATTTCATAAATGGCTTGCTCCATTTGGTTTGTTGGTAAATTTAGAAATAAAATGAATGAAAATTGCATAGGGAAATAAAGTTAAGGAACTAAAATTAAACTATTAGATAATGTGTTATCTGCTTTGGTTGAACTGCTTGAAAAAAAAGAAGTTTTAAGGAATGAAGAATGGGAGAAAAAGATAGATTGAAAAGTTGGAGTGGATTCCACTTTTTCAACAGTCTTTTTACTTCTGTAAGCCTCGTGTTTTGGAAGATACTTCCGATGTTAAGGAAATCAAATATTCTCAAACTTATATATCCCATTATATCCTTCTGTCTCGCTTTCGAGCCTTAAAAATATCAGTTGCATAATTCTTGCATTTCTCTTAAGCCAAATTCCCCTTTCGTTGTAAACTACTAACCCTACCTCGCTCCTCCCCTTATATCCTGCATCCCATACAGCCGTTAACACATTCGCCCCAGCTCTTATCAAACTCGATCTTGCCCTCGCTATCGCAGTAATATCCGTCGGAATGTTAACTATTTCGTTGATATAAGCCTTGTAAAATCCTTTTCTCAGATAAACCCATTCGTTTTCAAATTCAATCTCCTTAGCTTTCGGTAAAGCCCTCTCAGTATTATCGAAATCGATTTTCGCCTCACCAATTATCTCAGCGACTTTTCTGAGGGTGCAATCGAATCCGTTCGGCTGTAATTGTGTTTCGAGGTCTATGTAATCCCTAATCAACCCTTTTTCAATTATTAGCTTTCTTATCTCTTCTTTCGAAAGAACTACCATCTCAACCGACCTCTCTCTATCTTTATAAAATCGATGTAATATGCATCTATCTCATCATATAGATTTAAGCTTTTCGCAACCTCAACAGCTATAATATGCGCACAAGGCTTCTTTCCTCTAAGCTTAATTTGGAAATCTTTGCATGTGCAAAAATTTTCATCAACCAAATATTCCTCTTTCCCGACAACGATGAAGAAATCCCTGTATTTCTTAACTCTTCCCTCTTTAACGTAGAAAAACGCCTTATCTCCCCTTTTTCCGAAGCTATCTATCAAGAATTTGTAAAGGTTAAAATCGAGTTTTTTAAATTCCTTAATCTTTTTAATCCTGCTCATCTTCACATCTATCTATCTCTTTGAGAAGAAGAATCGTATTTGCCGCATCTATTGCATCTAACCAACCGATTACGGATAAATCCTCTTCAGGAACATCGATATCATCAATTTTTTCACCACTTAAAACCCTTGCAGCAATTTTTGCGAGATTTTCAAATGCCCCATTTATATCTCCATTTTTTTCCTTTTTAACAGCCTCTTCAAAAAGCTTCTTTGGGGATTTTTTACTGAACTTCCTCTCGATCGCCATCTCTAAGCCTCTGAGGATCAACTTAATATCCTCTCTTATCATATTGAATATCTCATTTTTCATCTCATCTCCCAAGTCAAAGTTCCTGTTTATTATCCCCCTAAACTTGGATACCTGATCTAACGCTTCCTTCTTCGTCGTCTCTCTCGCCTTTATGCTTTCCAAGAGCTTCATGCTCGCGATTATGAAGTCTTCGAGCATTTTGTCAAATACATCCAATCCCTTCTCTAAGGACATATCTTCATTCTTTATTCTCTCTATCCAGTTTGTCAGTCTTGTTTCGGAGTAAAACATTGATTAAGCCTAATGAACTCGTAAATATAATACTTTCTCTCACAGTTAAGCTACGCTTTGTAAACCTTTCCAATCCCTTCAAAAGGCTCGTAGTCCCATTTCGCAATTTCCCCCCTTATAACAACTGTGTGAGGGAAGATTGCCTCAAAACCCTCGTATGGAGTCCATTCGCATTTACTGTGGAGCTTTTCAGCCTTTACCTTTTCTGTCTTAGATATATCGAATACTGCAAAATTCGCATAATTTCCCTCTTTAACTCCACCGTAATTTTTGAAGCCGAAAATTTTTGCCGGATTTTCCGCTATTTTCTCCGCTAAGTCGAAAATGTTTAGGATGCCTTTGAAAACGAGACCCATCATGATAGGATACATCGTCTCGACATTCGGATAGCCTGATGCTCCCCTTTCCTTCTCTTCCCTCAGATGGGGAGCGTGATCGGATGCTAAGACATCGATTTTAGAAAAGTTTGATAGCAGAAATTCCCTATCCCTTTCCGTCCTCAAAGGGGGATTCACGTTCACCATCTTCCCGAGTTTTTCGTAAAATCTCTCATCTAAGAGAAGATGATGAGGAGTAACTTCTATGTAAGACTCGCTTTTTAAAATCAGCTTCGCAGCATCTTCCGTAGATATATGGCAGAAGTAATATCTCTTTTTCAGAAGTTTTTTTACCGCCTCTATCTCAGCCTCTCTCTTCCTGAACTTAAAATTCGGAATATCATTCGATTCTACATATCTCGGATCCTCTGCATGGATTGTAATTTTATCTAAGTTTAGCTCTTCGATAACATCGTAATCAACCTGATAATCCTTGTTTTCGTGCTGAAGGAATACCTCGCCGACAGCGGGGTTGTAGCCCATCGCTCTCAGCTCGCTCACGATCTCCTCAATTCTTTCAAAATTCTTTCTTGTTAATCCGACATTGAGCGAGTAATCAACATTAGCGTATTTCTCAGCTCTTCTAACCCTTTCCAAATAAATTTCTGAAGAATCGACGAACGGTTTAGTGTTCGGTTGATCTACAACGAGACAAATCCCACCGTTTAAGGCTGCTAATGTCCCAGTCTTTATCGTTTCCTTATGATTCTCCTCAAAATCCCTTAGATGGACGTGGACATCGATGCCAGCCGGCATTATGATACCTTTCATCTTCTTCCCATCTATCCTCTTGCTTATCTTCTCAATTCTTCCGTCCTCTATTTTTATTCCAGCTTCAATCAGCTTTTTGCCGAGAACAATTTTTCCAAAAATGTTCATCATGCTCTGAGAGAACAAAGGATTTAAATACTATTCTGAGATAATATGGAAAAACGTGAGCGGGGGAAAATTATGGACTCTATCGTTAAAGAAGCTATTAAAAGAGCTAACGAGGAAAAAAAACCTTTTATAGGAAGCACAGAAGAGGACGAAATTTTGCAAATGCTTCACGAACTTAAAACCGTTATAAAGGTTGTAGGCGTTGGCGGGAGCGGATGCAACACTATAACAAGGA
>CAZVXC010000102.1:0-4922 GCA_964631435.1 uncultured archaeon
AGTTATTTATGCAAGGGATATGTGGTGTTTGTAAGGGAAGCGGGAAGATAAAGAGGATAGAAGTCTGCAAAAAATGCAATGGAAGCGGAAAATCCGGGAAGTGTAAGATATGTGGAAAGCCTGTATTCGGAAACCACGATCTTTGTAGCGAATGCAGAAGAAAACCTCATGCGTATCTTTTAAAGAACAGTTGCGGGCTCGAAGACGTAAGAATAAACAGAATCTACTTGGGCAAGGTTTCAAGCGTAACTGATATAGGTGCCTTCGTAAATCTCAACAAAAGACTTAGAGGTCTTATTCATAAAAGGAATCTAAAAGCAAAACTCAACGAAGATGATGAGGTTTTCGTGAAAGTTGAGAACATAAAACCCTCTGGAGAGATAGATTTGGTTTTGACTGAGAACAAAAATTATCAGATAGTTGAGGTTTCGAAAGATGCTCCATTGCTAAAGATATCTCAGCTCGATACTGCAATTGGAAAAATAGTTGAGATAAGAGGAAAAGTGGAGCATATCAAGCTTACAGCAGGCCCGACTATTTTTACCTTAGCAGATGAAACCGGATTGATAAATGCGGCCGCATTTGAAGCTGGTGAAAGAGCGTATCCTGAGATTAAAACTGGAGATATTGTAAGAGCGATTGGGATAGTGAAGAGGAGAGAGGCGAAGCTTCAAATCGAGATTCTTGAGATGGAGAGGCTTTTGGGAAAAGAAGCTTTTGAGATCGAGAAAAAGATAGATGAGGAGCTGAATAAAAAAGCCCAGCCTGAGTTTAAGGGATTCCTGATCGAAAGCGAGGTTCTTAACAGATTGAAAGATTGCATGTTTAACGTCGCTAAAGAGTTAAGAAAAGCCGTTTTAGAATCCCGTCCGATAATAATAAGACACCACTGGGATGCAGATGGTGTTTGCGGAGGCGTTGCATTGGAAATAGCTTTGATGGATTACGTCGAGAGGAATCATCCTGATCCGGATGCGAAGAATTATTTAATCAGAAGAAAAGTTTCGAGAGCGCCATTCTATGAATTGGAAGATGTAGTAAAAGACCTTGATGATAGCTTAGAGGATATGGAAAAATTCGGTGATAAAATCCCTCTCGTTGTCTTAGTTGATAACGGATCGGGTATCGAAGACATACCAGCAATAGAGCAGTTTTTGATATTCGGTGCTGATGTGATAACAATCGACCACCACTTTCCGGATGAGAAAGTTGATGAATACCTGCTTTACCACGTAAATCCCTATAAGGTTGGCGGTGATAGCAATTACACATCTGGTATCCTTTGCACAGAGATAGCAAGAATGATCTCCGATTTGGATCTGAGAATTTTAGCAGCGGTCTCAGTTGTCGGAGATAGAGCGGAAGGGGAGGTGGAAAGATACATCGAAATTTCGGGTTTGAGTAGGGAAGAGCTATACGATATCGGATTAGCGTTAGAGTTCGAAGGATTCTATCTTAGATTTAGACCGGCAAGCAAGATAATTCATGAAATTCTCGGTTTTGGCAGGAAAGATAGGCAGTATAGACTCGTAAAATCTCTATCTGGATATGCGAAAGAGGCGATAGAAGCTCAGGTAAAGACTGCTATGGAGGGTGTTAAGATACAGATGCTCCCGAATAACATTGCGTTGGCAGCTTTAGATGTCGAAAATTATGCGAAGAAGTTCACATTTCCCCCGCCGGGAAAATTGACAGGTGAGATTCACGATAGACTAAAGAAAAAATACGACAAACTTGTAACAATCGGCTACGGGCCTGATTTTGCAGTTATAAGAAGCGAAGGCGTTAATTTGGATATACCTAGGATTGTTAGAGAATTGCAGGAAGAAACGAATGCAGGAGTAGAAGGAGGTGGACATTTAGTCGTAGGGAGTTTGAAGTTCATTCAGGCTAAGAGAAAAGATGTTCTTTCAAGACTCGCAGCAAAGATCGGAAGCTTATGAAGTAGCTTTCTCCTTTAGTGGAGATTTCGACATGGAAGCTCCGCTTTACAGCGGAGTGGCTGATGTTCATCCGAAGTTTTATGCTCTGAAGTCATGCACCCCCTTACGGCATAAGCGTTCCATCCTTTCGTTAATGAGTGGGCTACAGAAGAAGGGTATTTAAGCTAAATTACCTGTCCAACACCCTATATATACCCATTCCTCTTAGAAGGAATCTTACAAGCAACGGGAAGATAAAAAAAACATATTTCAATCTTTACTTATCTCGCTTTTCAGCATGAGGATCGTAATGAAATTCGGAGGGACGAGCGTAAAAGACGGAAAAAGCATCCTCCACTGTGCAAACTTGGTAAAGAAATTCTCGAAAGATAATGAAATCGTCGTTGTTGTCTCTGCGATGTCGGGAGTTACAGATGCTTTGTTGCATGCTGCAGGCAAATGTTGTAGCGATGCGACATCCGCTTTTATCAAGCTTTTCATAGCTGAGCTAACGAAGAAACATTACGAAGCTATTAATGAAGCTGTGAAAAATGAGGAGATTAAAGCTAAGGTAATTTCGAGAATAGATAAGCTCTTAGATGAACTCGAAAAGGTTTTGCTCGGAATTCACTATCTGGGTGAACTGACAAAGAGAAGTAAGGATTATATCCTATCATTTGGTGAAAGATTGCTCGCACCGATATTTTCTGCAACTCTTTTATCCATAGATGTTGATAGTCTTGCCTTAGAGGGAGGAGATGCGGGGGTTGTAACGGATGACAACTATGGCAGAGCAAGACCTCTACCTGAGGTTTACAGCATGATCAGAAGCAGATTGGAGCCGCTCATAACTATAAAGAAAACTACACCCGTCGTAACTGGTTTCATAGGTGTAACTAAGAACGGGAATATAACAACACTCGGCAGAGGCGGGAGCGATTTGACCGCAACTCTTATCGCAGCCTCAATATCTGCGGATGAGGTTTGGTTATGGAAAGAAGTTGATGGTGTGATGACAACTGATCCGAAAATCGTTCCAGAAGCTCGCTTAATTCCTGAGATAAGCTATCAGGAAGCTATGGAATTATCCCACTTCGGAGCGAAGATACTTCATCCAAGAGCTTTAGAACCAGTGATGAGAAGGAGAATTCCAGTAAGGATAAAGAATACATTTAATCCCGATGCTGAAGGAACGATAATAAAAGAGAGCATAAAATCAACGAAAGATATAGTCAAAGCTTTAAGTCTGATCGAAAACGTTTGCATAATCAATATAAGCGGTGCAGGGTTTGATTTCGCTGAAATAATGTCCGAGGTATTTGATAGGCTGGCAGAGAATAGGGTGAATGTTATAATGGTCGCCCAAAGCTCTTCAGAATTGAATCTTTCGATAGTTATTGACGAGAGTGATAAAAAGAAAGCGTTAAAAGCTCTAAGCGATCTGGTGAATGGGATAGGTAGCGTTAGCAGTATAGATAACATAGCTGTTATAAGTGCTGTAGGAGCCGGAATGGCCGGAACTCCCGGAGTTGCTGGCAGAATATTCTCAACTCTCGGAAAGGAGAAGATCAACGTTATTATGATAAGTCAGAGTTGCAGTGAATATAACGTCAGCTTCGTTGTGAAAAAAGACGAAGGAAGAAAGGCTGTCAGACTTCTTCACAAAGAGTTTGAACTTGAAAAAAGGACTTAAGCCGCCGGCGGGATTTGAACCCGCGACCTGGTGATTACGAGTCACCCGCTCCGCCAGCTGAGCTACGGCGGCTTGCATGAGTCTATACACATTTGCATTTAAGTATTGCGGTAATTTTTTAATAGCCGTTATCAAATCTGAATGTGCATGGAGATATATTCGAGAAGTTCATAAAAAAAGGCAAATACATCGATTTTGCCTCCAACATAAACCCATTCAAACCGAAAGACTTGAGATCAAAGCTTATCGAAGCAGTCGAAAGAGCATATTTCTACCCGGAAAACAGCTATGAAGAACTAAGGCAGACAATAGCTAATTCAATGAAATGGGATTATAAAGAGGTTGTTTTTGGAAACGGATCGATCGAGCTGATCGAATTCTTTTTCAGAGTTGTTAGAGGGAGAATTGTTATAGCACAGCCGACATTCACGGAATATTCGAGATTCGCAAAAATTTACGGAAGCGAAGTGATAGATGCCAGATACGACACACATAGCGTAATCGATGCAATTAAGAGGGAAAAACCCGATGGATTGGTTATCTGCTCTCCAAACAATCCTACTGGAGATTTGATTGGCAAAGATGAGATGGATGAAATTGTCGAAATCTGTGAGAAATATAAGGTTCAGCTACTCTTAGATCAGGCTTTCATAGATTTCGTAAAGCCATACGATGTCGAAGCATTCCAGATAAGGTCTCTGACAAAAATTCTCGGAATACCGGGAATTAGATTCGGCTACGGAAAGTTTCCGATTGAATATGCTGAGATGTTTGAAGAAAGGAGGATACCGTGGAATGTTAACGGAATAGCGGTTGCTTTAGCGAATTACTACCTGCCGAAGCTCAAAGCCATATCAAGAAACGTCAGAAGAAAGATAAAGTCCGAAAGAAGGCATTTATCAAAAGCTTTGAGCAAATTAAGCATATCATCTTACGGAGAAGCTAATTTCCTTCTATGCAACAGCCATTTCAATTCTAATGAACTATTCGACTACATGCTCTCGAATGGGATTATAATAAGGAAATGCAGCGATTTTAAGTGGCTGAATGAGAATTTTTTCAGAATAGCTGTCAGAAAAAGAGAGGAGAACAGAATTCTTCTTAAAAAATTAGAGGTATTTGTTGAGGAAAATTCCTAATTTCCGCTTTGCTTCATCAGATATCTTCTCTTTTGCTGTCGTTATAGCAAATTTTAACGCATCTTTGCACTCGCATTTCCTATTTTCAGGAATTTCTGGGATCAGTTTTCTTAGAATCTTCTTAACGTTCTCCTCATTCTTTGCGGCATTCTCTAAGACGGTCTTCAC
>CAZVXC010000103.1:0-2226 GCA_964631435.1 uncultured archaeon
ACCGCCCCCGAAAAGAGCCGCCCATTAAGGGCTCCCGTAGAAGACGGGGTTGATAGGACCGGGGTGTAAGCGGCGAGCTTCGGCGAGCCGTTCAGCCCGCGGTCACTAACGCCCGTGCCGGTCTGCCTTGCCGGTTCCGGGTATCTACTGGGAGCGAACCTGTGCACGGTCTAAATTCTTTTAAATTCTCCAATACTACAAAACTCATGGAAGTCTTAACTCTCGACATCGGGAAGGGAACTCAGGATTTCTTATATTACATCGAAGGTAAAAACCTGAGAAATTGTCCCAAAGCTGTTTTCCCATCCCCGACTGAAGTCGTAGCTAAGAGAATAAGAAGGATAGCATCTCAGGGGAAAGACATACTTCTGACAGGCTACACAATGGGCGGCGGGCCAAGTAGCAGGGCGATAATCGATGCAGCGAGCAAGGTTAACGTCTATTCCTACCTGAAACCTGCATTAACTGTCAACGATAACATCGAGGTTGTGAAGAGTTACGGGATACAGATTGTTGATGAAGAAGTCGAAGCTGAGAAAGTCGAGCTTAGAGATGTGGATATGCATGCTTACGAAAGGATTTTATCGAATTTCGATTTAAAGATTCCTGAAAAAATCGTAATTGCTGTCCAAGATCACGGATATTCACCTACGGAAAGCAACAGAAGATTTCGATTTAAGTTATTCGAAAAGCGTCTGAAAAAGAGCCCATATCTCGAAAATTTCCTGTTTAGAGGAAAAGATGTCCCGGAATGCTATAACAGAATGAGATCCGTCGTTGAAAGCGTGTTAGATTACTTAGAAATTGATGTTTATGTTATCGACACCGTTTTCGCAGCGATCGCAGGTGCAATGCTTGATGCTAAAGCCTTCCCGGCGTTGGTTATCAATTATGGCAACGGACATACTATCGCCGCAATCATCGATTCCGATCGCAGGATATATGCTTTGATGGAGCATCACACATCGATAATAAAGAGGATCGACTTTGACGAATTAATTAAGAGATTTTTAAGGGGAGATGTAACGAATGAGGAAATTTTCAAGCAAGGCGGTCATGGAGCTTTCGTAGATACGGTTGTTGAAGTAAAGGATTTCGTTGCCACAGGGCCGAATTCGCACCTATCGAAGCTCAGAGAAGCGAATCCGGTTGGGGATGTTATGATAGTTGGTAACATCGGGATGGTCGAGCTTTTAAAGAGCTATGAAGAGCTGGCAGGAGTTTGAAAGGTTTGTTAAAGAGATACTGGAACATCATGGATTTTCGACAAAAACGAGAGTTATCTTCAGAGATGAGGTAGGGAGATCTGAGATAGATGTTCTGGCTGAGAGATACGACATAATCTTAGCCATAGATGCGAAGAGGTATGCAGAAAACTGGTATAGATTATCGGCGATAAAAAGAGAGGCGAGAAAGCATGAAGAGAGATGCAAGAGATACGAGAAGGTGATCAACAAAGAGGTTATTCCTGTGATAGTCTCTCTGATCGACGATATGATCTATTCGCACGGAAGATGCATAATCGTGCCGATAGAGAAATTCAACGATTTCTTAATTAACATCAACCTCTACCTTGAGCATTTCAACTACTGAGGAAACAATTTTATAATTTTTGGATTAAATACGAACATGGTAATCGGGGTTACAATGGTTAACGTCCATCCGGGAAAGGAGAAGGTCGTGTATAACGCTATAAAGGAACTGAAATATGTTAGAGATGTTTACCACGTATTCGGCGAATTCGATTTTGTCGTTATTATAGAGGCTCAAAGCCTATCGGAATTGAACAAAACCGTAGATAGCATCAGGGAAATAGAGGGAGTAACGAAGACACAAACTGTAATAGGTGCGGAAATCTGATATGCACAAGGAGATAAGCATTGCAGAATTCTTCGAGAAGAATAAGCACATTCTCGGATACTCGAACCCATCGAAAGCTCTCATAACCTGCGTAAAGGAAGCGGTTGACAATGCTTTAGACGCTTGCGAAGATGCCGGAATACTTCCTGATATTCTTGTAAAGGTTACAAGGGCTGAAGGAAATTACAGAATAATCGTCGAAGATAACGGGCCGGGAATAGAGAGGGAGCAAATTCCGAAGGTTTTTGGAAAATTGCTTTATGGTTCGAGATTTCATTCTATAAAGCAAAGCAGAGGCCAGCAAGGAATAGGAATTTCATCGGCAGTCCTATATGCTCAGATTACAACCGGGAAAGCGACGATTGT
>CAZVXC010000103.1:2236-4890 GCA_964631435.1 uncultured archaeon
AACTGAAGGAGGAAATGCTTACAGATTTGAAATACTCATAAATACGAAGAAAAACGAGCCAGAGATACTAAGAGAGGAGGAAGTTGATTGGTTCGTTCCTCACGGAACGAGGATAGAGATTGAGATTAAGGGAAGCTACGTTAAGGAAAGAAAACAAAGCGTTTACGAGTATCTGAGGGAAACGTCTGTCGTAAATCCACATGCGAGAATAACCTTCATAACTCCGGAGGGAGAGATCTACGAGTTCGAAAGGATAAGTGATAAAGCTCCGATTCCCCCGAAAGAGATAAAGCCACATCCTCACGGCATAGAAATCGGGAATCTGCTTTCTATGCTGAAACAAACGAAAGCGAGAGATTTGAAAAATTTTCTGAAATCGGAATTCGTCAGAGTAGGGGATAAGATAAGCGAAGAAATCATTAAGAAAGCGGGACTAAGCAAAGATAGCAGTCCAAAGAGCTTAAGCAGAGAGGAAGCAAAGAGACTGATCGAGGCATTTAAGAAAGTCGATCTTCTGCCACCCCCGGTAGATTGCCTATCTCCGATAGGGGAGGATTTGATAATGAAGAGTTTAATGCAAAGATTTTCATCGGAGTTCGTTTATGCGACAACAAGGAAACCGAAGGTTTACAGCGGTCATCCCTTCTTAGTAGAGGCGGGCATCGCTTACGGTGGGAATATAAGAGAGGATAGGGTAGCATTGCTGAGGTATGCGAACAAGATACCCCTTCTTTATCAACAAAGCGGTTGTGCTCTAACCCAAGCTACTATGAGCGTCAATTGGAGAAATTACGGATTGAATCAGACGAAAAACGAGTTGCCTTATGCACCGGTAGTAATATTAATCCATCTCGCATCGACAAATGTTCCCTACGTTTCCGAATCGAAGGAAGCTGTGGCAGCCATTCCAGAAATAATCGAGGAGGTTAGACTGGCTCTTCAGGAATGCGGGAGAAAGCTGAAGGATTACCTTGAAAGAAAGAAGACAATTCAAAAGAGGAAAAGGAAGGAAAACGAATTGATAAAAATAATCCCTCTCTTAGCTGAAAAGATATGTGAGGTTGCAGAAAAGGAGAGGATAGATGCGGATAGAGTTATCGCAAGGATTATGGGAAAGGTATATGTCAATCGGGTAATTGATGGCAGAAAAGCGAAAATTACTGTTGCGAATTATTCAAAAGGCTTAAGAAAATTCAGGCTGTATGAGATTCTCGGAAGGGAAACGAAATACTGGGATATCGAAATCAAACCCGAAGATGTGGTTGAAATCGAATATGAGTTCAGAGAAAATCAGATCAACAAGAAACCCATCGTTGAAGGAATCGACGATGTCATCGGAGCAGAGGTGCTGAATTATGGAGAATAAAGCGATACAAGCCATAATGGATATCGCAGAAAAAATATATTTCCAACTCAGAGAGGGAAAAATTCCGGAGATAGAGATTGCTACGAGGACAAAAAGCAATATAGAATTTAATGAGGGCAGCGAGGTCTGGACATACGGAAATCGAACATCGATAAGGTCTGCCAAAACTTTGAAGGGAGCTTACATGATGCTCAGGATGGCTTATGTCATGGGGTTTATTAAGGATCAGCTGAGGCAGAATAAATCTTCAACTCTTAGAGAGCTTTATTACATATCCGAAAACTGGGGGTTGGCTAAATTCGATGAACAGGCTGACAGCGATAGGCTTATAGAAGACCTCGAAATATTGACATCCCTACAAAGGGAGCATTTCCACATAAGACCTGAAGAAGACGGTGCGACAGTAGTAGGGCCGATAAGGATTAAGGAAGAAACTAGAAGAGGTATCAGAATTATTCACTGCCAAGATGACGTCGGAGAAGGAGGATATCAGATTCCCGTGAATGTTGATAAGATCGAATTCGTTGATTGCGATGCAAAATTCGTTATAGCGATAGAAACTGGCGGTATGAGAGACAGACTCGTAGAAAACGGGTTTGATGAGAGATTCGATGCGATAATAGTTCATTTAAAAGGTCAACCGGCAAGAAGCACGAGAAGATTGCTGAAGAGATTGAATACAGAGCTTAACTTGCCAGTCGTTGTCTTTACAGATGGCGATCCTTGGAGTTACAGAATTTTCGCAAGCGTAGCATACGGTAGCATAAAGTCCGCTCATCTTAGTGAGTATCTTGCGACACCTAAGGCTAAATTCGTTGGAATAAGGCCATCGGACATAGTAAGATACGAGCTACCGACAGATACGCTGAGCGATCAGGACATAAAAGCGTTGCACGCCATTCTATCTGATCCGAGATTTAACACGGAATTTTGGAAGAAAGAGGTTAAATTGCAGCTGAAACTCGGAAAGAAATCCGAACAGCAAGCCTTAGCTAAATACGGGCTTGATTACGTTACGGATGTGTATCTGCCGGAGAGGTTATCGGGATTAGGTGTTATCTAAAGTGGCATACAATTAGGTTACTAAGTGGGTTCTAAAAGGAATTTTATCCGATTCACTTTCGGAACTACCGTAATAGACGGAGCTTCTCTCATTTACAGAAATTAAGCAGTTACAACAGCATATCCATGCTTTAAACGAGGTTTTGCAAGCAACTCAAATGCAGTATATAACTCCTATCTTGCTAAACAGTAGTTAGAGTTGATGATTGACGTATCCCACATCCCA
>CAZVXC010000104.1:0-2450 GCA_964631435.1 uncultured archaeon
GTGATCGCTACCGAAATCTTTATTTAAGATTTTAGGTCTCGTAGCGCATGGATTTCATATACTTTGCATCAATGGTTATATTCTTATCTCTAAGCGGTGTTCTCGCTCCCGGCCCGTTATTCGCTGTTACGCTTTCAGAAGGAAAAAAGAACAAATTTGCCGGAGTTAAGATTTCGGTGGGACATGCAACTGTCGAACTACCGATTATAATTTCCTTAGCTTTTCTCGGAATGAGCTTCGATCTCGGAATAGGCAAAGACATGATAGCCTTACTCGGCGGAATTCTATTGCTTTACTTAGCTTATTCCGAAATAAAAAGCGATAAGAGTGAGATTAAGATAAAGGGGGTTATTTCAGGAATTTTAATGAGCGCTCTCAATCCGTATTTCATTATATGGTGGCTAACAGTCGGCTTTTCCCTCGTCCTTAAATCGATCGAATTCGGATTGATAGGCTTGATCTCCCTAATAATCCTACACGAATCTTGCGATTTCGGGTGGCTCGGATTCGTATCAGCTTTCTCCAATAAACTATCAGGATACAAGAACTTTTCAAAGGCTTTAAGCTACGTCTCAGCAATAATCCTCGCATTCTTCGGCATCTACTTCATCTACGCATCCACATCCAAATTGCTTATATACCCTTGAAAATTATTTTGCGTATGCAATTCAGCGAAAAGAACATAACGAGAATTATTGTTAGAGAAGCCGCAAAAGACTGGGAAAAGATTTGCGAAAACGATGTTATAGTCGTAGGTGCAGGCCCCTCCGGATTGACTGCAGCATACTACTTAAGGAATTTCGGATTCGATGTCATCGTTTTTGAGAGAAGACTCAGCTTCGGTGGTGGCATAGGTGGAGGCGGAATGCTTTTTCACAAGATAGTTATTGAAGAAGAAGCTAAAGATGTCGCCGAAGAGTTCGGGATGAGGCTGAAAGAGGTTGAGAGCGGGCTTTATGCGATAGATGCGAGCGAGTTTTTAGCGAAACTTTCGTATCATGCTATAGAGAGCGGAGCGAAAATTCTCTTAGGTGTCAGCGTTGATGATGTCGTTTTCAGGCCCGATCCTTTCAAGATATGCGGAGTCCTTCTTCAGTGGAGCGCTGTGAATATCTCTGGATTGCATGTTGATCCTCTGATGGTTGAGAGCAAAGCTGTTGTAGATGCAACCGGACACGATGCTGAGGTTATAAGCGTCGCATCGAGGAAGGTTCCTGAGCTTGGAATAGAGATCAGAGGGGAGAAATCTGCTTACAGCGAGGTTAGCGAGAGGCTCGTTGTTGAAAAAACAGGAAAGGTTGCTGAGGGTTTGTATGCAACCGGGATGGCTGTTGCTGCAGTCCATAACTTGCCGAGAATGGGGCCGATATTCGGGGGGATGTTGCTGAGCGGTAAAAAGGTTGCCGAGATTATAAAGGCTGATCTCTTAACTGACAATTAACGTAATGTTTAAATATTATTAATTTTAAGATTTAGCATGGCTGAGGAATTGGCGCATGTAGCAATGAACACTCTGCTGTGGGAAGCAGCAGTGATGTTATTGGTTATAGGTTTCGTAGAAATGGGCATAGGAAAAAACGAACCTAAGGACTTCGGTGTCGTTTTGCTGTCGGGTGCAATAATGGAAACGATTGCGATGGCTTTCGTAATCGCTGGCGGAGATATATTCGGTGCAACTGTCGCCGCAGCATTCATACTGCTCTTATGGTTCTTGGGCTTCGCCTTAATACTCGGTGGAACGAATAGGATAGCGATAAACCATGCTGTATGGTTCACAGGTGTCTTGTTCCTCGGATTCACCGCATTCACCGCAAAGCTCGGACTCGTAACTCTAACGATCGGATTGGGGCTATTAGTTCCAATATGCTGGTTGCTCTCAGCGGCTAACTACACGGGACAACACTCTCTCGGAAAACTTGCCGGATTGTTGTCATTTATAGACGGCTGGGTCTTCTTAGCGATGGCATTTGCTAACGCAACCGGAATGATTAAGCTTCCGTAATCTGTTTTTATTTTATTTTTTTATGCCCACTCGAAAAATTCAAAATAACTCAGGCGAATTCATCTTGTGGACTCTGTTAGAGCGAGTATTGCAAAGGTCGTAGCATTTTTAATAGCGGTCATAGCATTCGGGACTCTCGCATATCACTTCATCGAAGGCTGGCCTCTATTTGACAGCCTTTACATGACAGTCATTACGATTACAACAACAGGCTACGGAGAAATCAGGCACATGAGTATCTACGGAAGGATAATTTCGATGATCTTAATGTTTTTCGGAGTCGGGATATTCCTTTACGCTATCAATGTGTTCATAAGCGTTATAGTTGAGGGTAGTTTGAGAAGGTGGGAGAAAATGCTTGAGAAAATTTCGGATCACTATATCGTATGCGGATACGGTTTAATGGGAAAGGAGATAGTTAAGGAGTTGCCGAAAGATAAGGTTGTTG
>CAZVXC010000104.1:2460-4871 GCA_964631435.1 uncultured archaeon
GTTGTGATAGATTACGATATAAACAAGGTTAACTTAGCAAGAGACGACAACCTTATCGCCATTCACGGCGATGCAACAGATGAGAACATTCTCGAAAAAGCGGGGATAAAGAGAGCTAAGGCGATAGTTTGCTGTATGAATGATGCAAGTAACGCTTTCACAATTCTGACCGCAAAAGAATTGAATCCGAGTATTCAAACGATCGTCGTCTTGAGAAGCCCCGATGCTGAAAGGAAGATGCAGAGGATTGGCGTCGATGTTCTCCTTTCACCATACAGAGATACTGCAAGGAAGGTTTTTGCTGTGCTATCGAAGAGGGTCAGCGTTGAATTCATTGAGACGATAATAAACGGTAGAGTCTCTTTGAATCTTGAGAAGATGATAGTAGATGACGACTTATCCGGCAAGACTCTGAAGGAACTCGATTTCAGAAGGAAGCTTGGGTGTATAGTTGTAGCGATAGTTAGGGATGGAAATGTCCTGCTTCCAGAGGCTGAGACCGAGCTTAGAAAGGGGGATGTCCTCTACATGATGTGCAGAGAGGAGGCGAGAATTTAATAGAAAATTTATTAATTCCATCGAATCACATGAGAACGAATGATAGATGAGGACGTAGTAAAGCATGTTGCGGAGCTATCAAAGATAGAAGTCAGAGAGGATGAGATAGAGTTATTCAAGAAGGATTTCGAAAAGATTATCGAATTCTTCAATCAGCTCGATGATATTGAAACTGATGTAGAACCAACTTATCATGTCCTGCCAATAACGAACGTTTTCAGAGAAGATATGCCGAAAAAAGGTCTTGATAGGGAGAAGGTTCTTGCGAACGCAAAGCATAAAGAAAACGGCTACTTCGTCGGGCCGAGGGTTGTGGAATGATAACTGTAAGGGAATGGATGGAAAATGTTAATAACGAAGGTGCCTACGAATGCGTATCCAAGCTTCTTGAGAGGATAGAGAAAAGTAAGCTTAACGCATACATAACGGTAACTAAAGAGATAGCATTAGAGCAGGCTGAGATGTATGATAAAGGAGAGGTTAAAGGGAAGCTCGCTGGAGTGCCCGTTGCGATCAAAGATAACATCTCCACAGACGGAATAAGAACGACATGTGCCTCAAAAATCCTTCATAACTACGTTCCTCCGTATGATGCTCACGTTGTCGAGAAGCTTAAACAGGAAGGGGCGATAATAATAGGGAAAACTAACATGGACGAGTTCGCAATGGGGACGACGACTGAGACTTCATACTTCGGTGTCGTAAAGAATCCACATGACCTTAGCAGAGTTGCAGGCGGAAGTAGCGGCGGGAGTGCGGCAGTTATAGCTGGAGGAGAGGCTGTATTGGCTTTGGGAAGCGATACGGGAGGAAGCATAAGATGTCCCGCAAGTTTCTGCGGAGTCTATGGCTTGAAACCGACTTATGGCTTGGTTTCGAGATACGGACTTATAGCTTACGCAAACAGCTTAGAGCAAATAGGCCCTATGGCGGCGAGCATAGAGGATCTTGCGTTGCTATTGGAAGTCATAGCCGGGAAGGATGAGAGGGATTCTACAAGCGTAGAAAAAGGGTTTAGATTTGAAGGAATTCGAAAGAATTTCAAAGTCGGCGTGATAAAGGAGATGAGAGCTAATGAGGAAGTGCAGGATATATTTGATGAATTCGTTGAATCCTTGAAGAGGATAGCTGAGGTTGAAGAGGTTAGCCTTCCTTCCTTAGAGTTCGCCCTTCCGGCTTATTATGTAATAGCCATGAGCGAAGCGTCATCAAACCTCGCAAGATTCGATGGAGTTAGATACGGATACGCTCTCGATCACTTGGACAGCTGGACGAGATACTTTTCGAAGGTCAGAGCCGAAGGCTTCGGGATGGAGGTTAAGAGAAGAATTATGATGGGGTCTTATGCGTTATCCGCAGGCTACTACGGAAAATACTATCTGAAAGCTTTGAAAGTTAGGACTCTCGTTAAAAACGATTTCGAAAGAGCTTTGAAGAGGTTCGATGTTCTTATATCTCCAACGATGCCTTCGATAGCATTCAAGATAGGTGAGCTTACAGATCCCGTTACGATGTATAAGGCTGATGTCAATACAACGCCCATAAATCTCGCAGGAGTCCCTGCGATGTCGATGCCGATAGGTTTCGTTAAAAAGTTGCCCGTCGGTTTGCAAATAATCGGGAATTACTTTGAAGAAAACACGATATTGAATTTCGCAAAGAAGGTGGAGAATGAGATTCAACACTGAGAAGTGGTTGAGAAAGAAGGAGATCGATTTTGAGAAGGCTTGGATTGAAGGACAATCGGTCGTTAGCTCCAAGTCGCTGCATGAAAAATACCCACGCTTAAGCTACGATTTCGGAAAAGGGCATCCGGTATTCGAGACGATACAGAAGTTGAGAGAAGCTTATCT
>CAZVXC010000105.1:0-4860 GCA_964631435.1 uncultured archaeon
CACATCTCAACTTCTCGTCAATGATATCACTCCGAACTCTTTTAAACTTAGCTTTTTCACAATCTCCATAGCGAACTGCCAACTGAGACTCTCAATGAAGTAATTTAAACTTTAAATATCATCAAAAAAAGTTGATTACATGGTTAAGATAGGAGTAATCTGCAACATTCCGACCGATGTTGCAATGTTCGAAGAGGCTTACAAAGGAGTGAGTGGAATCGAACTAAGGATTTACGATCTTAAGGGTAACTTCAATGAGATTAAGGAGTTCTGCAAAAAGAGCTGCATAGTAATAGCCAAACTTATGGGTGGTAAAAACGTTTTCCCCGTCGAAGAGTTCCACAAGTTTCTAGTTGAACATGGCGTGCACTTCTGCCCCTTACCAACACTCTACGAGTCTTTGGAGGAATTGAAATTGTATTCGACCGTAAGCGACGAGGATTGGCGGATAATACTGCGGTATCTCGCATATGAAGGGGTCGAGAACTACAAAAATTTGTTGTTTTTCCTTGCAAACAGATACGGTAACTTAAATGTTAATTATGAGATGCCTAAAGTTCCAGAGTGGCAGGGGATATACTATAGAGGTAATGTTTACGGCAAAGAATATCTGGATACTTTGGATCCCACAAAACCTACGGTAGGCATATTATTTTACAGAAGCTGGTGGGTTGGAAATGATTTAGACCACGTAAACGCTTTAATAGATGAGCTAAGTAGATACGCCAATGTTGTAGCTGTTTTTTCTGAAAGAAACCCTAATGAATTTGGAGCGTGGGGCTTCGAAAAAACCGTTAAAGAATTCTTCACAAAGGACGGAACAGTTGTGATCGATGTCCTCGTTAACATGACAATGTTCTCCCTTACGGCAAGCTTTTTCGGTCTCAAAAAGGTCAAATTTCTCGAAAAGCTCGATGTTCCACTCCTGCAGGCTATTGTTGCTACAACGCTTATCGAAGATTGGGAGAAATCTGCTCGAGGTCTAAGTCCAATAGATGCTGTAATATTAGCTGCCATGCCGGGGTTCGACTCGGCGATAATTCACTTTCCGATAGCCTTCAGGAAGAAGATCAGAGTAGGGAAAACGGGAGCTGAAATTCTGAAGTTCGAACCCATTCCTGATAGAATTCAGAAGTTTGCAAGATTGGCTGTAAAATACGCGATGCTAAGAAGAAAGAAGAATTCCGAAAAGAAGATAGCAATAGTTCTTCACAACTACCCACCGAGAAACGATAGGGTTGCCTCAGCCTTCGGTTTAGATTCGCCAGAAAGTGTTGCAAGGTTGCTCAAAAGGCTGAAGAATGAAGGTTACATTATTGAATGGGTCCCGAAGGACGGTAACGAGCTAATAGAAAAGATCCTGCAGAGAGTTACGAATGATCAAAGGTTCTTGACTAAAGAAATGGCGGAGAGGATGAGAGTTAAGTTAGATTTAGAGCTTCCAAGCGGTGCCGAAGATAAGATGAAAATCTACTGGGGAACTAAGCCCGGAAAAGCTTTCGTTTATGAAGGTAACTATCTGCTACCAATAGTACACAACGGAAACATTCTGATCGGTCTCCAGCCACCTCGAGGCTTTGAAGAAGATCCCGAAAGAGCATATCATGATCCAAATCTCCCTCCGACTTATCAATACGTGGCCTTTTACAGATACATTTCAGAATTATTCAAAGCTGATGCAATCATCCATGTCGGGAAACACGGAACGCTTGAATGGCTCCCGGGAAAGAGTTTTGGCTTATCTCAGGACTGCTTCCCTGATATCTGCATGGAAGTTCCTCACTTTTACATTTACATTGTGAACGATCCTGGAGAGGGGACGCAGGCTAAGAGGAGAGGGTATGCTTGTATAATAGATCACCTCACTCCAGCATTCACAACTGCCGACCTCTACGAAGATTATCTCCTTTTAGAGAAGATGATAAACGACTATTACGACGCTGTGAGGTACGGGAAAGGAGAAGAATACAGAAGGAACATAATCGAGAAGGCAAAGGAGTTGAAAATAATCGAGAACGAAGAGGTCGTGGAAAGAGTGCACGAAAGACTATTAGAGCTGAAGATGTCCATGATAAACTCTGGATTGCACATCTTTGGCAAAGGGCTCGAAGGGGAAAAGCTCGTAGAAACAATTCTTTCTATCCTTAGAATCAGACATGGCAACAAACCATCGATTCTCGAAGTTGCTGCAAAAAAGCTTGGATACAATTTAAACCTATCGAACGAAGACTGTGTAAAAGTCTACGGGAAAACGAAGCTGAAGATAATGGATGAAGTTTTAGAGGAGGCAAAGAAAATTATAGCGGATGTCCTTAACGACAGTAAAGGAGAACTCGCGGATGTAATCCTAGATCTTAGGGATAAACTTGAGAGAAATGCAGAGATGGACGAGCTTGTAAAGGCATTAGAAGGTCGCTACGTCAGACCAGGGATGAGCGGGGCGATAACGAGAAATCCGAAGGTCCTACCGACTGGCAGAAACTTCTACTCCTGCAACCCTTGGGAACTGCCAACCAAGCAAGCTTACGAGAATGGAAAAAAGCTTGCAGAAGAGTTGCTCAGAAGGTATTTGGAGGATGAGGGAAAATACCCTGAAACCGTGGGAATTGTAATATGGAGCACTTCTACAATGCGAACGCATGGTGAAGATGTCGCTGAGTTCTTATATCTGCTCGGTGTTAAGCCGAAATATGATTCAATAGGCAGAGTTAGCGGGCTTGAGATTATACCGCTCGAAGAGCTTGGTCGTCCTAGAATCGATGTTGTGGCGAGGGTAAGCGGGATGTTTAGGGACGCATTCTTCAACTTGATCGAGCTGATGGATGACGCTGTAAAACTCGTTGCCTCACTTGATGAGCCAGAGGATATGAACTACGTCAAAAAACACGCTAAAGGTGAGGAGCCTTTGAGAATCTTCAGCGACATGCCTGGGGCATATGGTGCTGGAGTGAACAAAGTTCTGGAGAATAAGAACTGGGAAAGCATAGAGGATCTTGCCAAAGCCTACATCAACTGGGGTTGCTATGCTTACGGAAAGGGAAAGTATGGGATAAAAGCTGAGGAGGAATTCAAGGAGATTTTAAGAATAGTAGAGGTTACTGCGAAAAACGAGGATTCGCAAGAGTGGGATATATTCGAAGGCGACGACTTCAATGCATATCACGGAGGGATGATTGCGGCAGTAAGAGCTTTAGGTGGAAATCCAAGATCATATGTCGGCGACTCTTCGGATCCAAATGAGATCAAAATTAGGAGCTTAGATGAAGAAGGGCAGAAAGTATACAGGGCTAAGGTCATGAATCCGAAGTGGATAGAGGAGATTAAGAAACACGGATACAAAGGTGCAGAATACTTCTCAAAATACGTCGATCACATTTTCCAATGGGATGCTACATCAGATATAATAGAAGACTGGATGTATCAGGGAATTGCCGAAAAGTATGTTTTCGATGAAAGAATGCATGAGTTTTTCAAAACGAACAACCCCTATGCCCTGATGAATATCGCTGAAAGGTTGTTGGAAGCAATACAGAGAGGAATGTGGAATGCAGATGAGGAGACTAAGGAAAGGCTGAGAAAGCTTTATCTTGAAATGGAGGCTGAACTGGAGTGAAGCTGCTCTACTTAGCAATCACATACGACTGTAATCTTAGGTGCATATACTGCTACACGAGAGGAGGAGAGAGAAAGGACTACATGAGCTTCTCGACAGCGAAGAGGGTAATCGAGAAGTATTACGATGATGGAATTAAGGTTCAATTTACAGGTAGTGAACCCCTTCTCAACTACAAGCTGATAAAGAGACTTGCAGAAAAATACCATGATGTTAAATTTTCTGTCCAGACAAATGCAACACTTCTTAATACTGAAAAAATTGAGGAAATGCTCAAACTTGGAATTTCAATAGCTGTAAGCATAGATGGGGCGCCGAGAATCAACGATAAGCTGAGACCTTATGCAAGCGGAAAGGGATCGACAAAAGATGTTCTTAGAGCAATGATGCTCATAAAAAGTTATGATATCGATTACGGAGTTACGTGTGTAGTTACGCCATTTAACGAGAGGCATCTTCGAAAATTCATAGACACTGTTTACGCTTTTGGTGCAAAGAGTGTGAGCTTCGATGTTGTTAAGCCCGTTGGAAGGGGAGAGAAAATTTCCCAACCAAACATCGCATACATTAGAGACGCTATAAACTACAGCAAGGCTTGTGGATATAAGCTGAGATTCAGGAACGTTCTGAAGGAAGTTCTGAATCTTAAATGCGCAGCCATGCAAGGAAAAGCTGTTTTTATTGCTCCTGATGGTGAGGAATTCTTTACCTGTCCAACACTAGCTTCTGCAGGGATTAGAACAGAGAAATGTCCGTATAGATCAGATGATCCTCTTCAACGTGTCTAATCTTTTTTAACATTTAAGGATTTTCCCTTTTCAAGTCATTATTAAGTCGCCGATGAATAGATCGAAATTTTGCAAGTCTTTTGAGTTTACTACAGTTTCTAATATAACCCTTCAGCCACTTTGCTTCTTCAATTTCAGCTTACACTATGCTCCAGAAATTTAGAGAGAACAAAGAGTTGAACGATATTCAAACCTCTCTTAGCATCGATGCCAAATCTTTTTAGATAAGTATCTCTTGCTTACTAAATTCTGAGACTCTGCGTTACATTGGAACACTCTTGCTCGACACTTTTCACTCTTTATTTGAGGTTGTGGAAGATCTTGCTGTTAAGAAAACCACGAGATTGAGACTAATATGAGGAAAGAGAAAATTAAGTAAGAGATCTTAAAGATCTAAACGCTCAGTTCTGGGAGCTTTGATTGACTTGGCCTTTAAACGGTAATAAGATTATATATTCC
>CAZVXC010000106.1:0-1252 GCA_964631435.1 uncultured archaeon
TCTTAAACTTCTCCGCATTGACGCTTAATGTAGCAAGGTTATTCAGGCATAAACAGCCTTTTCCTATTTTTAAGGCGTATCTTATAGAATTCGTAACGAAATTCTTCGCAATTTTTACGGATTCAACCACATCCTTTCCTTTCGCGATGTTCGCTGCTATCGCAGCAGAAAAAGCACAGCCCGTTCCGTGAAAGCAACCATCTATTTTCTTCGAGCCGAATCTGTATATCCTACCATCGAAATACAGAATATCTATTGCTTCATCGCTCAGATGACCGCCTTTTATAACAACAGCCTCGCATCCGAGATTCGCAATTTCCTTCGCAACTCTCTCCATGTCATCCACGCATCCTATCTTAACGCCACATATCCTCTCAGCCTCAGATATATTCGGCGTTACTATCTTGGCTATCGGTATGAGTTTCTCTATAAGGACATCCAAGCCTTTTTCTTCGAGAAGGGCAACGTTATTCTTAGATAGAATAACCGGATCAACCACCAGCGGAATTCCGCTTTTCTCTATCTCCTTCGCAACAACTCTGACAATCTCTTCCTTCCCAAGCATACCTGTTTTCGCAGCATCGATCTTGCAGTCTGAAAGTAAAGCATCAAGCTGCTTTTTAACAAAATCCGATGGGAGATAGAATATCTCTTTAACACCCTCAGTATTCTGAGCTGTTAATGCGGTAATAACTGTTACTCCATAAACGTCGAAAGATGAGAATGTTTTAAGATCAGCCTGAATTCCTGCACCGCTTACGCTATCGCTACCCGCTATGCTCATAGCAATTTTCATAAGGCTAAGAATGGGACACGTAACTTATACCATTTTCCTTCCTTATTCTGACAGCATTTTCAACCATCTCTTCAAATGTGTCATCATGACTTATAACGAATATCTGCCTGAAATCCTTTATATTTGCTATTTTTTGAGCGAAGTTTCGTCTTCTATCTTCATCCATATTCTGCGTCGGTTCATCGAAGAATACGATTGATGATGATGTCAGAGCTTTTAACAAAGCGAGCCTTACAGCTAATGCCGCAACCATCTGCTCTCCTCCGCTTAACTGCCTGAAATCGATTTCTCTCCCCATATACTTCGCCTTTATTCCGAAGTCCTCTTTCCATTCTATCTGCCAAGAGAAATCGTCCATTATTTCGCAGAATATTCGATTAGCTTCGCTTGAAACGATTTCAACATAAGCTCTCGTAATCTCAGGTATAGCTTTCTTGAATATCTCCCTCAGTTTCT
>CAZVXC010000106.1:1262-2683 GCA_964631435.1 uncultured archaeon
CCCTCAAATCTTTAACGAACCTCAGCTTCCTCTCAAGTCTCTCCTTCTTTTCAAGAATCTCATAATACTTTTCCTCAGCCTTTTCAAATTCCTTTAAAGTTTCCTTGATTTTGTTAAACGTTATTCTTAGCTGCTTAATCTCACCTTCGATTCCGTATCTTTCCATCCTCAGTTTTTCAACTTCTCTTTCCACATCTTTCATCCCCTCTTCATCAAACCGAATCTCCTTAGCTCTGCTTTTTAACATCTCAATCTTCTTTCTAATCTCAGCAATATCCTTTTCAGCCCTTTTTATGGATTCAATAACTTTCTCCTTGTTTTTCATCTTTTCAGAGAGCCTAAGATAGCTTTCGTAACCATCCCTAAGCTCATCCAATCTTCTCTCATAGCTCTCCTCTTTCAATTTTAATTTCTCGAATTCTTTCTTTAAATCATCGAATCCGGATAGCTTCTCTTTTATCTTCTCAAGCTCCCTCTCTTTCCTTTTAATTTCGTCTAAGCTCTCAGCCAAAACCTCCTCTATCTTTCTTTTCCTTTCAAGCCTTAACTCGCTACCCTCGAATCTGCTAAGCTCATCCAAAACAGATTCTTTATCCGAAATTATCTCGCTTAACTTATTTAGCTGCTCTCTTAGCTCATTCATTCTTAATTTCTTTTCAGATAGACTTTTCCTTAGCTCATCCTTATTCTTAATCTCAGTTCTTAATTTAATTAACGCCTTTTCAAGCTCGGTTTTTTTATTAAAAGCCTTCTCTATAATCTCCCTCTTTTTCTTCAGCTCCTCAAGTTTTTTTGAATCGAGCTTAAGCTCTCTCAGAATCCTCTCCTTCTCATTTATTATCCTATCACAAGCCTCGTTAAGAATAGGGCAAATGCCTTTTCCGATATCCTTAAGCATCTTCTCGGAATTAGATATTTTGTAGCTTAATGTGGAAATGTAATTCGATATCCTCTCCCTCTTCTCCTCAATCCCTTCGAGCTTTTTCAACTTCGATTCGATCTCATCAATTGCAACCTTTTTCATCTCAATCTTCATTAATTCCTCTTCAATCGCATCAATCTCTTTCTGGAGAGAGCTAAGATTCTCGTTCAAGCTTTTAAGATTTTGTTCAGCAAATTCAATCTCTTTCAGTCTCTCTTTCAGCCTTCTTTCGGCTTCAGCATCCTCTTCTACGCCTGCATAATCCTTTAGCTCTTCTCTCATCTCTTCAATCTTCTTCGAGATGTTCTCAATTGCACCCCTTATCCCAGCTTCCTTTTTTCTCAACTCATCCATCTCTGAAATTTTGCCTTCGATACCTTTCAATCTCCCTTTTATCTCTTTCAGCTCATCTCTTATCCTCAGAAAATTGTGGTAATCATCTTCAACATCACCTATTCTCTTTTCAGCTTCTTTTATATCTTCAAGCTCAGAATTTAAC
>CAZVXC010000106.1:2693-4809 GCA_964631435.1 uncultured archaeon
GAATTTAACTCTCTCAAAGAGCTGTCGAGAATTTTCTCTTTCTCTTCCAGAGATTTTATCTCATTCCTTATGCTTTCGATTTCCTCTTTTTTCTTTTTTAAATCTTCAAGGATTTTCTCTTTGCTCTGCAAATCTTCCGAAACCTTTTTCAGAACATTCGATTTACTGTTTAGCTCTTCTTCCACTCTTTTAAGCTCTTTCTCCGCCGTTTCCTTAGCTCTCATTCTTTCTTCAAGCAGGACAACCTCTTTCTCTATCGCTGCGATCTCATTCTTAATTAGATTCTCATATTCTCGACTTTTCTCATAAGCCCTCTTGTATCTTTCAATTCCGAGAAGAGGGGAGAATATGCTTTCTCTCGCACTCGGAGTAAGAAGGAAGTGAGACGTTATGTTTCCCTGAGAGACCCCTATGGCGTTCTGAAATACCACATCAGGCTCTATTTCGAGCCTAAGGTGTCCCTTAACCCATCTCTGAACGTCTTTCACGCCTTCCGCAATTCTGCCGAATTCGGAATCCTCAACGTAGTATTCTACCGTCCTATCTTTCTCAATTCTTCTGACGATGGTGTATTCCCTTTCATCCAATTGGCTTACTATCTTAACTCTGATCTCCCCCCTTTTTTCGCCTCTCCTCAAAAAATCAGATATGTTGTATGGCAGGTAATCAAATAAAGCGAAGCCGACTGCTTCGAGTATCGTCGTCTTCCCAGCACCGTTTTCGCCAATAATTACGTTCAAACCCTTTGAGAATTTAATTCTCTGATCTCTATAGCTTTTTATGTTTTCTAAGTGGATTTCCACGATCATAAGCTTCCCACCATCTCCATTCCTCTTCAGATGCCGATCTGCTTTCCTTAAGCTTCTCAGACAGTATGTCTTCTATAAGGCTGTCAACAGCGTTAATCTTGCCTGAGATGAAGAGTTCTTTAAGCTTTATCACCTCCTCGCTTATATCTTCATATCCGAATCCCTTCAGTATGGCTGATATAACGTCCCTTTCAACGGCAATCCTGCTTGATAAATCCAGATTCAAAGCCTGAGCGATACCTTTCGTATAGTCAACTTCAATCCTTAAAACGAGGGGGTTTAGAGTATCTTTCGCTATCTTTTCTATCTTATCCCTATCGATATTTTCATCCGTCTTGATTCTTAAATGGACTATCTCTCTTTCATCAGATTTGAACTTCCGCAATTTTTCCTTAAGATCCGAGTAATCTTTAAATTTCAGCTCAATCACCTTGAACGTTCTCGGTTTGTAAAAAGCTTTCTCGTGCCTGTAGCTCAGATCGCCGTCGTAATTGACTATGAAAATTCCTTTTTCAAAGAAGAATTCTCTGACATCGCAGCTTTCAAGGCTTCCGGGATTGAATATGTAATCGTTCTCAACGTATTTCTTGTGAATGTGCCCTAAGGCTACGTAATCGAGCTTATCTTTGAATTTATACAGCCTCTCAGAGCTTATGCATCCATATATGTTCATGTATCCCTCTATTCCGAAGTGGGACATGAAAATCGTGAAACCATCTCTTTTGACGTTCTTTAGATAGATATCCAAAGCTTTTTCAGTTAGAGAGCCGTAGTATTTCATCCCGTAGATAATGCCGTCTCCGTAATCGTAGTAAGCTCCGCTTTTGCCATCCCATTCATCTATCGTTATTTCTCCACCATCGAATCTCGGTTTCAAATTGATGATTAAGCCTTGAGATGTTAAGAAATCGAGCCAAGTGTATCTTTCTCTGTAATAAGTTGAATCGTGATTCCCCTCAACGGCTATAATCGGGACTCTCGTTTTTTCTAAAACGGATGTTGCCTGAGCTAAGGTTATCGGATCCATCTCGCTCTTCTTGTGAAACACATCTCCCGCTATAAGAATGAAATCGACTCTCTCTTTTTCGGCAAATTCAATTGCTTCACCAACAGTTTTAATCTCGGCCATATCAATATCTCCTTTATCAACTAACCACTCTTTACCGGCGTCGAGTGTTTTCGCCATTTCACCAACAGCTTTGGAAAGATGGAATTTGTCCGTCCTATCCAGCATATCCGCTATGTCTCGATATTCTTTTGCAAATTCGACCATCGCCGTTTGCGCCATTGCCTTTTCTTGCTCCGTC
>CAZVXC010000107.1:0-3304 GCA_964631435.1 uncultured archaeon
GAATATGGGCGCGGCGATGTTTCGTATTTTCTGATCGAAAAGTTCGATGAGATTGGAAAGCATAAAGAGGTTATCAAAGAGTTCAAAGCGAGATTTGCAAACGGTTTTTTTGTAGCGGAGAACACGGAGTTGTTTAGAAAATATTTCTACGGGACTGAGAAGGGTAATAAAGTTATCCTATCTATCTTCGAGGCACTATATCTTATCGAAATCGGGGCAATGGAGACAAACATAAAGACGGATGAAATCATCGAATATGGCAAATCGAATATAAAGGATTTTGAAAAGAAATATCTGGTTTACAAGGATTTAAGGCGGAGAAACTTTATGGTAAAAACGGGGTTCAAATTTGGGAGTGATTTCAGAGTTTACGATGAAATCAAAAGCTTGAGCGAGCTTACACATTCAAAGCATCTCGTGAAGGTAAAAAGCGTTATTCCTGCTTTTGAACTTGCCGGAGATGTCAGACTTTCGGCTGCCGTGAATAAGACTGTAATCTATCCGGTTTTCAAGAGAAAGGGGAGAGTTGAATACGTTATCGTAAGAAGGGTTAAGTATTAGTTAGATTACCGTTTTTTAATCATCTTCTGTTGGGATGATTGTCGGGTAATATCCATGAGGTTGCCGTTAAAAGAAGTAATTTCTTAATCATATTATTCCATTTATTCCATTTCCAAGCCTTGCAATTAAGCCGAATATAGAAACACAATTGAAACCCTATAAAAAGTTTTTTAACTTTCCATCCTATACATCCCTAAATGAAAACTCTCACAGACCTCAAAGGATATCAGATAGTCGGAAAGCATTCGGCGGTAAAGACATGCTTATGGCTAAAGAAATCCCTTAAAGATGAAGGATATTGCTATAAGCAGAAATTCTACGGTATTCAGTCCCATCGCTGCCTTCAGATGACCCCGGCTTTAATCTGCAATCTCTCCTGCATCCACTGCTGGAGACCTCTCGATCTGATGCCGCCGTTCAAAGAATGGGATGAGCCTGAATTCATAGTAGAAGAAGCTATAAAAGCTCAACACCGCTTGCTCAGCGGTTTTCACGGAACTAAGGGAGTCAATAAGAAGAAGCTTAAAGAGGCTTATGAGCCGAATCAGGCTGCTATAAGCTTAATAGGCGAACCAACGTTGTATCCGATGATTGACAAGCTTGTAGAGGAATTCAAGAGAAGGAATTTCACGACATTCTTAGTTACGAACGGAACGAATCCGAATGCAATCGAAAAATCCCAACCGTATCAGCTTTACATCAGCATAACAGCTTGGAATGAGGAATCCCATAAAAAATTGCAGAACGGAAACCTCTGGCATAGAATTGAAGAATCACTAAGAATAATAGCGGAAAAAGAGTGCAGAACTGTTATAAGGCTAACTCTGATGAAAGGGATAAACATGCGAGCGGAAAAATTCGTTAAAATAATTGAGAAAGCTAAGCCGGACTTTATAGAGGCTAAAGCATACATGCATCTCGGATATTCGAGGAAAAGGCTTAGCAGGGATGCAATGCCTGAGCATAGTGAGGTCTTAGAGTTTTCAAAAGAACTGAGCAATTTAACATCCTACAAAATCAGAGATGAGAGTGAAGTGAGCAGGGTGGTTCTGCTTGAGAGATGATCTTGAAGAGATAAGGAAGGAGCTTGAAGAGAAAGAGAGGGTTAGAGAAGAGATTATAAAGAAAGCGCGAGATCTCAGAATAAGAGCTTCAAAAGCTATCGCAAACATCCATGCAAATAAAATAGAAGTTGCGGAAAAGCATCTGTCTGATGCGGAAGAGCTGATGCATGAGATCGTAAAATACAAAAGCTATCCCGATCTCTTTTATCTCGCTCACGACGCTCTACAGGAGTTCGTTGAAGCAATCGTTTTTAAACATGTAATCAAAGAGATGAGAATCCCGGATAAGCTTCCGATAAGAATTCCTCAACCAGTTCTCAGAGGTCTGGCAGATGTTATTGGAGAGCTAAGAAGGTATTCCCTGACTCTCATGGTTAAAGAAGGGGGGATAGAGAGGGTTGGGAGAATAATTTCGATAATGGAGGATATATATTACATGCTTATAGAATTTGATTTCCCGGATAAGCTCACAGGGAATCTGAGAGCGAAGCTTGACGTTGCGAGAGCATCGATAGAGAGGACTAAATCGGATTTCATTGCGGCAAAAATTTTGTTAAAATTTAAAACCTCTTCAGATACTCAATGATGCTTTTGAAAACCCTCAATCCGTCTCCTTCATCCCTTTTAACGACATTCCAGTCCGGATGTTGCAAGGGGATTACAACCCTCTCAGGATGCGGCATTAAGCCAAAAACGTTTCCCTTCGCATTGCAAATCCCTGCTATGTTTCCGTAACTGCCGTTTGGATTCCATGGATAGCCAGCGTAGTTTCCGTCTTTATCAACGTATCTGAAGACTATCTGATCTCCTTCTTTCAGCATTTCAAAATACTCCTCCTCTTTCCCGATCGGAAAAGTAACCTTTCCCTCAGCATGGGCAACGGGGAACATAACTACCTCATCCCCGTAGTATCTTGTGAACACGCATTTTCCTCTGTTCTCATGCTTCAGATACACCGGCCTGCATTCAAATCTATTCGAATCATTTATGGCTAAAGCCATCTCAGGTTTTTCAGCAATAGGCTTATCCTCATCAAATCCGGGCAATGCTCCGAGTTCAACCAGAACTTGGAATCCGTTGCATATCCCGATGATGGGGTAGCCTTCTTTAATGAATTCCTCTAAATCGCTTTTTAAAAGGCTCTTCACTCTTGCAGAAAAGATTGCTCCAGCTCTAACGTAATCTCCCGCAGAGAATCCTCCGGGAAAGACTAAGCACGAATAGTCCCAGATGTTTCTCGCTTCCTCATCTTTTATCATATCGCTGTAAAATTGTTTGAGATGAACAGCCTCAGCTTTAACTCCAAGCATTTTGAAAGCTTTTACAGTCTCATCCTCACAGTTCGTCCCTTCAATTCTTAAGACAGCAACTCTAATTTCCTCAACATCCATCGTATCACCCCATATATCTGCTTAATCCGAGTCTCCAAGCGTTATCAGCTTCACTCAAATCAATTCTTGCAACCTCTTTATTTAGCCTGTAAACGAGAGCATCGCCGCCTACGAAGCCTATTACTTTCGCTTCCACACCCTTAGCATTTAAATATGAAACAACATCCTCTGCATCCTTCTCCCTAGCCTCAATAACCCACCTCGTATTCGATTCGCTGAAAAGCTCGACGAAGCTATTAACTTCGATCTCGAAACCTTTTTGAGCTGCTACCGACATCTCAGCAACTG
>CAZVXC010000107.1:3314-4705 GCA_964631435.1 uncultured archaeon
ACTGCAACGGCTAACCCACCTAAGGATAGATCGTGGCACGAAAGTATTTTGAACTCATTGAAAAGGTTTAAAAGGCTTTCCGAATACTTCTTGAGTTTCTCAGGATCAGCTCTCGGCACTTTTGCACTTCTTAATCCGGTAATTTTTGAATAAAGACTTCCTCCGAATTCATCATTTGTCTCGCCTACGAGTATTATAGCGGAATTATCCCTTTTGAAATCGACGCTTATAGCATTCCTTACATCCTCTATTATGCCTACGCCTATTACTGTTGGAGTTGGTGAAACGCTTCCGAAAGGAGTTTCGTTGTAAAAGCTCACATTTCCGCTCACAACAGGAATACCGAATCCCTTAGACATCCATCCTAATGCTCTAACGCTTTCTACAAACTCACCCATTCTATCTGGCTTCTCAGGATTGCCGAAGTTCAGGCAATCAACGAAACTGTGAGGTCTGCTGTTGACAGCGATAAGATTCCTGACCATCTCATCAAACGTGCTTGCCGCTCCCCAGTAAGGATCGATCGAACACATCCAAGGATTGACGTCAGACGTTATCGCAAGACCTCTGAAAGAATCGGTAGGCTTTACGATAGCCGCATCTCCATGCCCTTCGAATCCTATCAATCCCTGAAGCGGTTTTAAGACAGTGCTAGCTCTAACTTCGTGATCATACTGCCTTATTATCCACTCCTTGCTCGCAACATTCGGATGGGATAGCATCTTAAGGATTATTTCTTTGTATTTCCCAACATCTCTAACCTCCTCTTTAATCTCCGGTTTTTTGACGACATATTCCCTCTGATACTCAACTCCAGAGGAGACGAATTCAATATCCAGATCGTAAATTTTATAGCCGTTGTAATAGATTCTTAGCCTCTTATCGCCTGTTGTTACACCTATGACCCTTGCCTCAACGTCCCATTTCTTAAATATGTATAGGACCTCGTCAACATCTTTCGGTTTAACTGACAGAATCATTCTCTCCTGACTTTCACTTATCCATATCTCCCAAGGCTTCATTCCCTCCTCTTTCAGATGAACCTTATCAAGCCATACAACTGCCCCGCAATTTCCCGCTAAGCACATCTCACCTACTGCCCCGCTTAACCCTCCTCCGCCGAGGTCTTTCATCCCGGAAACTAAGCCTTTCTCAACGGCTTCCAAGCATGCATGGATGAGTGGCTCTTTCGTTATCGGGTTTCCGAGCTGAACCGCACCTCTCGATTCCTCTTCACTTTTCTCATCGAGTTCAGCGGATGCAAAGGTTACACCATGTATTCCATCCCTTCCCGTTGCACCTCCGGCTAAGATTATTATCTCATTCTCCCCTCCGACTCTGCTCGGAATTATCTTATCCTTCTTAGCAATCCCTACGCATCCAACATTTAC
>CAZVXC010000108.1:0-4698 GCA_964631435.1 uncultured archaeon
ACATATTCTTTCCTAAGAGCTTTAAAAAGCGGGAAGGCGGGATTTGCTGAATATGGTGAAAAATTCATATACATTTACACCGCACTTATAATATCCTCTTTCTTTCTCTTGCTTTATTACTTTATAGTGAGAGATTTCAATGTTGCCTATGTCTATTCGTATTCGGATTCGAAACTAAGTTTAGCATACACAATAAGTGCGATATGGGCTGGGAAAGAGGGTTCTCTACTTTTATGGGTTGTTTTTTTATCAATTCTAAACGTAGCTGTTCTCAGGTCTGAAAGGAAAAAAGACAGACCATTAGCTTTGACTCTAGCTATTTCAAGCTTCATCTTCGCATACCTCACATCGATGCTTCTGATATCAAATCCCTTCGAAAGATTGGATTTCGTTCCGAAAGACGGTTACGGCTTAAATCCTTTATTAAGGACTCCTGAGATGGCAGCCCACCCACCGATGGTATTTCTCGGATACGCTCTCACAACGATCCCATTTGCCCTCGCAATTTCCCATAGCTACTACGGAATCGAATGGGAAAGGAAAGCGAGGAAATGGATAATTCTATCGTGGATTTTCCTCACAATCGGAATAGTATTAGGAGCGATCTGGTCTTACAAAACCCTCGGATGGGGAGGCTATTGGGCCTGGGACCCTGTGGAGAATTCATCATTACTGCCATGGCTCATGCTTACAGCTTTGATTCACAGCATAATGAGCGATAGGCTAAGGATGCTGAATTTACCCTTAGCTTATCTTTCCTTCGCCTTTGTAATCTTCGCAACCTACGTAACGAGAAGTGGAATTGTAGCAAGTGTCCACGCATTCGGAAAAAGCTTGGAAGCTAACCCTTATTTAGCATTAATAGCATTCTCAGGACTGATATCTGCTTACGTCTATAAGAGAGCGGAACGAAAAGCATTAAACTTGAGAGATTACACGATTTTACTTAACATCCTGATTTTAATTCTCTTCGCAGTCCCCCTCATCATCGGAATGTTTATTCCCATGATTTCGAATATGAATGTGGGCAGAGGATTCTATACATCCGTTGAATCGCCGTTAGCAATATTTTTAGCGATTCTCATCGGAATATGCGTTGCGATTCGCAAGGACATGAAAAGAGAAATTGCATTAGCAGTTATTTTCGCATCGCTAACATTTTTTGCAGTTCAATTGCTAAGCGGAATGGTTTACGTTGCTTTAACATCAGCGATAGCTGCCTTTTCAACCTTACCGCATTTCCCCAATTTCAATATCAGAAGGATTGGCGGTTTCTTAGTTCACATAGGTGTGCTGTTGATTCTAATAGGCGTATCAGCCTCATGGGTTTACGGAGAGCATTACCATGCGAAATTAAACGATGAGATAAAGATAGATTCGAGGTTCGGAAGCTTAGCACTCAAGCTTCTAAAAATTGAGGAAAAAAAGCTACCTGAGAAGCTAACGTATTCAATCTACGTTCAGCTCTACAAAAACGGGAAAGCTAAGGCTGTTTTAAAGCCGTCGATAGACATATACAACATCGAAAGACAGGATAGAGCAATATACAGAGTATCGATTTACAACGATGTTCTCTTGGATTACTATCTCGTAGCTTATCTGAGCAACGGAGTTTACGTGGATTTCTACATAGAGCCTTTAATTTCGCTAATCTGGATCGGTGCGGGGTTGATGATTATCGGCGGGTTTATTGCTGTTAGAAAACTATATTAACAGAATGTTTTAGCAAGGGGTCATGCAGGATGATCTCTTAATGATTCCTGGGCCTGTAAAACTCCACGAGAGGATAATCAATGCAATGGCAAAGCAGATGATAGGGCATAGAAGTGCAGAGTTCGAGGAGATATTTGAATTCTGCTTGAATTCGTTAAAACCCCTTTTCGGAACTAAGAATAGCGACATCGTCATAATCTCCGGGAGTGGAACGGCTGGAATGGAGGCGGCAATAGCTTCATTCTCAAATGTCAAAAAGATAACTTGCATTGATAACGGCAAATTCGGAGAGAGATTTGCGAGGATAGCTAAGAGATACACAGATGTCGATCATGTCCACTTCGAGTGGGGAGAGAGCATAGAGCTTGAGAAAATCGAAGAATCCCTCGCGAACGGTAGCGAAGCGGTAGCATTTGTCCATAACGAAACCTCAACTGGAATTCTCAATCCTGCGAAGGAGATTGCGAAGATTGCTAAGAGATACGATGCTCTCGTAATAATGGACGGAATAACAAGTGTTGGCGGTGATTTCGTTGATATGGACGGATGGGGGATTGATGTTGCCATAGTCGGCTCTCAGAAGTGCATCGGCGCCCCTCCCGGATTGGCGGCAGTTGCAATTAATGAGAAAGCTTGGCAGTTCTACAACGATAAGGCTCCGTTCTACTTAGACTTGAAAGCTTATGTCAAGAAGGCTAAGGATAACAAGCAGACACCATATACTCCTGCAGTTCCTCTATTCTTGGCTTTCGCTGAGGCGTTGAGGATAATAGAAGAAGAAGGTCTTGAGAATAGAATTAGAAGGCACAGAATGTTTTCGAAAGCCGTAAGAGTATGGGCTGAAGATGCGGGGCTTGAGTTATTCCCAAGGCTTAACGAATATTCGTCCTACTCAAACACAGTTACAGCCATAAAGATGCCGAATGGTGTAACGGATAAAGAATTAAGGGGGACTTTGAAGAAAGAATACGGAATAACGATATCTGGCGGTCAGGAGCATCTGAAAGGTAGGATATTCAGGATAGGAACTATGGGAAATGTAACGAAAAGGGATGTTTTGGCTACGCTTGCCGCAATCGAAGATGTTTTGCTCAGAAAGAATGCGATTAAGCCAGCGTTGCATTCGGCTATGGACGTGATCAGATGAAAATAGGAATAGTGGATACAACATTCTCAAGGGTTAATATGGGGGATATTGCGATAGACGAGCTGAAGAATTATTCCGGGATAAGATACATCAGAAGAACCGTTCCGGGAATAAAGGATTTGCCCGTAGAGGCGAAGAGATTGCTCGAAATCGAGGGTTGCGATATCGTAATAACCTTGGGTTGGGTTGGGAAAGCTGAGAAAGATGCTTTAAGCTACTTAGCAATGTCCATAGGCAAGATAATGGCTGAACTCATGACAAACAAGCATATAATCGACGTTACAATTCACGAAGATGAGGCTGAAGATGAAAAAACTCTGCTCAAAGTTGCCGAGAATAGAGTTAGAGAGCATGTGAGGAATGCGATCGATCTTATAAGAAATCCGAAGAGATTGATAAAACAAGCCGGAACGGGACAGAGACAAGGTTTCGAAGACGTCGGGCCTATATTAAGGTGATACCTCTCTTCCTTAGGTTTTCCATAACGAACGGGTATCTTTCCAAGAACTCGAACTCTATTCTGCAAGAAACATCCAACCTCTCTTTAAGCTTCGCCACTCCCTCTTCGCCGAAAACGTCGAACATCACTGTGATCCAGAAGTTCATTCCGTATTTTTCGAGATTTCTTAAAGCTTTCAGCTGATATTCGAAAAATCTTCCTTTGGCTCCCGTAATTCTTTCAAAACTTTCCTCATCCCATCCTTTGATGCTTACCCTCACAAGCACATCTAATCCTCTAAGATAGCTTACGATATCCTCGATGTATCCAAGCATTATTCCGTTAGTTTCCAAGATGAATCTGCCTTCTGTCAGGGATATAACCTCCGCTAAGTGCTTCGCCGATCTAACACTAAGAATAGGCTCGGCACCGCTTATTCTGAAAAGATTACACTTTTTAGCTTTCGAAATCCTCAGCAATCTCTCAGCAACATCTTCCGCTGAGTAAAGCTCACCTTTCGGTTTCAAATTTTTGTAGTAATTCCAGCAGTAAGCACAAAGCAGGTTGCATCCGACTGTGTCTGCCGTAACAATTCCGCCGTAGTGTTTGCTGTAGCGAAAACGGTAATATCTCCTTCTTTTTCCTTTCATCACAACTCTCTCTATCTCCTTCGCTCTTCTAATCGGATCGAATTTCATTTCTCAAGCAGAACCCTGATAATAGCTAAGGTTGACTCCCTTGCAATATCCGGAATGCTTCCGCCTCCCAAGACAACGACAAGTTTCTCATTGCAAATCTTTTTTGCCAAATCCTTTAAAATCCTCGCAATCTTTATGTAATCTCTGACACTCAACCCAATATCTCCGTAATCTCCGATGTGCGTATCATGACCGAAATACCAGTAAATTAAATCTGGGGAGAAATTCTTAGCCACATCGCAGAAATCTTCTACGGCTTGGATGTAATCGTGGTTGAAGTAGCTGACATCTATCTTAAGCCCGTCCGGGCTGATGTAGTCGGCTGAGCATATACAGTAATGGAGCGTTTTCTTATCGTCTGAAACAAGTTCTCTCGTCCCATCTCCGTGATGGGCGTCCGTATCTATTATCGCAAACCTAACATCTCCATGCTTATTCCTCAGATTTTTCATCGATAGAACTACGTCGTTGAAGCAACAATACCCCCAGAAGTAATCCCTGCCAGCATGATGACCGCCCGCACCGATGTAGCAGAACGCATTTCTAAGCTCGCCTTCGTAAACCATTTCCGTAGCCTTAACAACTCCTCCAGCGGAATGCCAAGCTGTGCTGCAAAGAGGGTCTCTTTCGACGCCATCTATATGCCTCCTTGTATGGACTTGCAAAACGAGAGATTCATCAACTCTCGGACACTCTATGAG
>CAZVXC010000109.1:0-4690 GCA_964631435.1 uncultured archaeon
TCATTCCAAGCTTTTTCATCTCTTCCTGAGCTTCATCCATCCACATCAGGCATGTTATGCATGAAACGACAATGCAGTCTGGATCAACCTCTTCTTTCATAGAATCGAGCTTGATCCTTAAGAACTCCATAGCAGCCTTTCTGTCGTGCCTCGTATATCCTCCCGCACCGCCGCAGCACTGCTTATCCCTCGCATACGTCGGAACTTTCGCACCTAATGCTCTTGTAAGTTCCTTTAAAACCTGCGGATTCTCTGGATCGTCAAAAGCCAATATCTCGCTCGGCCTTATCGTATGGCACGGAACTTGGACAACAGCGGTTAATCCGTCCATCGAGTATTTCAGACTCTGCTTAATCTTTTCGATCCCGATTGCGTTGAACATGAAATCTGTTATGTGTCTCGTCGTAGCTTTCCCCTCATACTTCATTCCAACCTTTGACAGAAACCTTTCATTTATCTTTTCGAGCCTTCCGTTTAGAAGCTTATGCCTCCCGATTCTGAGAGATGAGTAGCAACTTCCGCATTGAGCGATCATATCTACTCCCGCTTTCTCAGCTATCGCATGATTCCATGCTGAGACTGCAAGAGCAGCATCTTCATCTGCAGACCAGAAAGTTCCGTAAGCCGGACAGCATGCTGCTCCTTCAAGCTCAACTATCTCTACTCCTAAGGTTGAAAGAGAAGCTCTTATTGCCTTCTCAACATCAGGTCTCCAAGCAGGCATGTTGCATCCGAGAAATAAACCTATCTTCATCTTCTCACCCCTTTATGCCGAAGAGATAGCCGTGTTTCTTAACAACATCGGTCTCCCTAAGAATTGTTCTAAGCTTCTCAAGCATCTCTTCGCTTTTAGCAGCAGTCTTTATCTCAGGAAGCTCAAGCTCCTCTCTTAAGGGATTTAAGACGTTCTGAGTGTGTCCCCTTTCATAGATTTCTGAGAGAGCACCAGCGGGGATGTATGTTTCGTCTTCCAAGCACTGCCATCTTCTTATCGCAAGAATTATCTCGAAAGGTCTCGCACCTCTCGGACATCTCTCCTCGCATGCCGTGCATGTTACGCACATCCAAGGAGTTTCATCATCGATAAGAACATCGCTTAATCCGAGTTTTACGATATGAATTAATCTTTTAGCACTCAAAGGCTCTTCAGCAATTCCTGCCGGACAATCTGCGACGCATGTTCCGCACTGATAGCATTTAAGCAAATCCTCTCCTCCCAATTCAATAAGGGTTTTCATTAACTCAGGGTCTCTCATCTCATTAAGCTTGATCATTCAAACCACCTCATGCCTTTTCAAGCAGGGAATTCAACTGATCGTATCTGAAAACGGGCCCGTCTCTGCATACGTAAACTGTATCGAGCTTACACTTCCCGCATTTTCCGAGTCCGCATTTCATCCTTCTTTCGAGTGTCGTATAAATCTGGTCATCTTTGAAGCCAAGCTCCTTCAATACGTTCAGTGTTATCTTTATCATTATCGGCGGCCCGCATGTGATTGCAATCGTATCCTTAGGATCTGGCTTTATCCTCTTCAAATTATCTGGAACGTATCCAACGAAATACGGCCAATCGGGTTCGGGATTATCTATGGAAAGCTCAACTCTGTATCCGTCCTCTATCATCTTCATCAATTCATCTTTGTAACATAGATCTTTCGATGTTCTCGCCCCGTAAATTATCGTCAGATCGCCATAATTCTTCTCATTATCTATAACGTATTGATAAATCGATCTCAGAGGAGTTTGGCCTATTCCTCCACCGATCGTTACGATATTCATCCCCTTCCAATCATCAACGGGAAAACCGTTACCCAATGGTCCCCTTATGCCCACTATATCTCCCACATCCATTTCATGAAGCTTCGTCGTTACCTTTCCGGTTTTAAGAACGCTAAATTCGAGGTCTGGGCGTGTAGGGGAGTTTGCAATTGTGAACCAGCTTTCTCCCCTGCCGAAGACTGAGACCAAGCATCCCTGCCCGGATATGTAATCGAATCTCTCTCTTCCTATCAGCTTGACTTTGAACGTCTTTATCGCCCTTACTCCTTTAACTTCATCTCTGATTTCAACAATCTCAGCCTTATACGGAACATAAGGGTTCTTGCTCATTTGTTCACCCCCGCATTGCTAATAACTTCCGCAATATCTATCCCCACCGGACAGAATTCAATACATCTCCCGCATCCGACGCAATAGATTTCCCCTTTCCTCACGACCATCTGATAGAACTTATCGTAAAATCTGTTTCTTAATCTCTGCCATTTCTCCCTTCTCGGATTGTGGCTTGAGCTTTCGAGGGTATGCAGCGGGAACTGACAGCTATCCCATGCTCTTATCCTTGCACCTTCATGCTCTCCGTCATCGTATATGTCGAAACAGTAACAAGTCGGGCAGAGATACGTGCAAACTCCGCAGCTAACGCAATTCGAAGCAACTTCTTTCCAGTATTCGCTATCAAACGAATTCTTCATTCTATCGACGATATTATCTATATTCACAGATTTCGTAAAGCTTTTGACAACTCTCTCCTCCAATTCTTTCTTTGCTTTCAACTCATCTTCGCTCAACTTATCAAGCTCGAACTTCTCAGCAAATTCTTCCCCCTCTTTCGTGATAATATCGAGTATCTGCTTATCTTCGAGATCGCTAACGAATATATCAACGTCCTTGCTCTCATACGGCTTTATACCTAAGCTTAAGCAGAAGCAGTAATCCCCAGCTTCCTTGCATGCGTAACCTATCAGCAGAGTTTTCTCCCTTCTCGCTTGATAGTATGTGTCCGTTACATCTTCGAGGAAGATTCTATCGAGGAGTCTTATTGCTTTCGCATCGCAAGCCCTTATTCCCACGATCGCCATATTCTTATCATTCACGGGAACCTCTTCGATCCACTCCTTGTATTTTATGAGAACTTCATTTTCCGGAAATACTACGATCTTAGCAGAGTTTCTCGTGTTTATATAGCTAAAATCAGCCTCTTCCGAGCTTTCTACCTGTTTAAATACGTGGTAACCGTCAACTTTGACCGGTGCGAAAACTATGTATCCTTCTTTGATTAACCTGTCTATCGCATCCTTAAGGAAGTTGCCTGAGTATTTTTTCATCTTATCACCCCTCAATCATATCGAGCTTTGACAGGAAAGGAATCTTTTCGCTCGGATCGTAATTGAACACTTCGTAAACAACCTTTTCAAGCTTTCTTTCGAGCTTCAATAACGGAAGTTCCATCGGACAAGCTCTCTCGCATTCTCCGCATCCTCCGCATCTTCCGGCATGATGAAGAACCCTGATAAGGTGATATATCAGATTATCTGAGGGATTGACGGTCTTTCCTATAACCTTAGGATAGCTCGCCTTATCTTCAGCAGGTGTCATTGGCGAGATTGCGAGATTCGATGGATCAACGAGACATTCTTCGCAATAACAAACGGGACAAACCTCTCTGCAGGCATGACATCTTATGCATTTGCTGAAAACGTCCATCCAGTAGCTCCATCTCTTTTCAGCATCCATGCTCTCTAACTGCTCTATATCCGAATAATCTTTCTTTCCTTCCTTTGGCTCACCTATTAAGACGTCGTAATCCTCAGGAGTTGGCTGGGGGCAGAATAGGCAGTTTTCGCATATGACATCTTTGAGAGGTATCCTCTGTTCATTCCCGTTCGCTTTAACTGTAACCTCATCGCCTTCAATTTCAACGTTATCTATCTCGCTCAGCTTGAAATTGACGACTCTCCTGAACTTCTTGTAATTGATTATTCCGTCGCACGATATGCCGATTATGTAAACTTTGCTCCTATCGATTTTCTCCTCCTTTTCGAGGTTCTTCATAGTTCTTACATCGCATCCCTTCGCAATTACAGCAACCTTATTCACATTCGGAAGAATCTGCATGAGCAACTTCGTAGGCGTGTTTAAAGACAGGGGTGAGAATGTTATTTCATCAATCTCATCTGGCTTGAAAACGCTTAAAACATCTCTCGGCTCTCCGGGTTTTTTTCTGTATGCGATTATCGCATCTACATCATTAGCTATCTTTTTGCACTCTTCCTTAATCCTTTCAACGATCTCAGCATTCATTCTATCTTCCTCCTCATTTTTTCCTGTCTTCCCATCTTTCTGATCTTCTCGGTAAATTCGGTCATCTCTTCCGCAAACAGCTTTCCTTCTGCTGCAGAAGCCCAGACGAGATTAAGTCTATCTTCATCGAATCCAACAAACTTTAAGAGCTCTTTAAGCAGCACATATCTCTTCTTTGCAAAGTAATTACCTACGACGTAATGGCAATCACCCGGATGACAGCCTGCTATGATAACGCCGTCAGCCCCATCTCTGAAAGCTCTCAGAATCCAACCCGGATTTACCATTCCGGAACACATAACTCTTATAATTCTCGGATTCGTCGGATACTTTATTCTGCTCGTTCCTGCGAGATCTGCTGCTGCGTAGCTACACCAATTGCATGCGAACGTTATTATCTTAGGTTCGAAACTCATTCTACCACCTCTATAAGGAGATTATCAACCATATTCTTGATCTGATCGAACGTGAAGCTTTTAACAACGATAGCAGCCTTAAGGCATGTCGCACTGCACACACCGCATCCAAGACATATAGCTTTGTTAACAGAAGCTTTCTTCTCTTTGCCTGCTCTTGTCTCATATTCCACTATTTCTATCGCATTCACGGG
>CAZVXC010000110.1:0-4675 GCA_964631435.1 uncultured archaeon
GGAAATGGGCGAAGATACGAATGCAAGGTTTGTAGTAGAACCTTAAAGGAATCCAGAGAATTCAAGGAGATAGAGCGGAATTCCTTAAATTACTAACCATAGCAACATGACCAAAATCCTTACTAAAAGTTTCTTACTGACATTGTTTAAGATGCACTTATCATCAAAGAAAACTATACTCCATAGGCAAATGCTGGGATAGTTTCTACCCCATTATAGGTCTTGTGTCTCATTCACCAATCTACCAGAGTTTAGGATGATCTTATTTAATATTAATGAGGAGAATAGCTTATGCGAAAAGATTCTAACATTTTGCTGAACTTATCCCGCACTCTTGTCGCTTCCCATTAAGAAAACAGCATCTCATTAAGTAGAGATTCATATCTCGTGAAATAAGGAAGAGATAATTTCCACAATTACACTTTGTGTCTTGCAAATTAACCGATTAATTCACAAAAATGATAGTATTAAAGCTCCGCTTCGAAATCTTCGACGCTGTATGTAAACTCCGTGAATCCCCTGTTTCTTAATACCTCCCTCGCCAGAATCCAGTATATCAGGGCTAAAGCTTTCCTACCTTTATTGTTCGTAGGTATGACGAAATCTACGTTTGCAACGCTGTTGTTTGAGTCGCAGAGCGCTATGACGGGAATTCCTATATCTGTAGCCTCTTTGACCGCCTGTGCATCTATCGTTGGATCAGTAACTAAAACTATATCCGGTTCTCTGTATTCTTTTATCGCAGGATTCGTTAGCGTTCCCGGAACGAATCTACCGATGACATAATCCGCTCCCGTAACCTTTGAGAACATCGTTATCGGCTTGTAAGCATACTGTCTTGCAGCCACAACGAGAACTTTGGACGGATTGTATCTCGCAAGCAACTTTCCTGCAAGCTTGAGCCTTTCGTCAAGTATCCTTATGTCGAGAACGTATAATCCATCTGGTCTGACCTTATATATGAACCTCTTCATGTCTCCCGTTTTTACCTGAGTTCCTATGTGGACACCTGCCGCTAAGTATTCATCTGGAGGGACGAGATATTTGTATCCTTCCTCAGCTTCTCTCATCATGCTTTCTTTCTCTTTTAACATGATCTCACCCGATTTTCGTCATTCTCGCATTCGTCATCTCTTCAATTCTTATCAGTTCATTAAGCTTTGCAATCCTTTCACCACCCACAACACCTGTTTTTATTAATGTTGCGTTGAATGCTACTGCTAAGTGTGCGAGCGTTTCATCTTCAGTTTCACCACTTCTGTGAGAGAACACGACTTTCCATCCGTTATCCTTCGTTAATTTTACCGCATCAACCGTATCAGACAGCGTCCCTATCTGATTCGGCTTTATTAAAACTGAATTGACGGAATTAAGCTCTATGGCTTTTTTAATTCTCTTAACATTTGTAACAAGTAAATCGTCCCCGCAAACGATCGCTTTGACCTGCTTTGTTAATTCAGCAAACCCCTCGAAATCCTCCTCATGCAAAGGATCTTCGACGAAAAGCAGATCGTATCTATCGACCAATTCAGCTACATAGCTTATCTGCTCTTCAGTCGTCAGCTTTTTATCTTTATAGACATAATATTTGCCATCCCAAAGCTCACTTGCAGCGATATCTATGCCCATCCTGACTTTAACCCCGTATTCGTCTTCAACCCTGCCTATAGCTTCGCTTAAGATTTCAAATGCATCCTCATCGGATATCTGACACGCCCATGCACCTTCGTCGCCCTTGGCTGCGAAAATTCCTCTCTCTTTGAAAATCTCTTTGAGTTTTTTGTGGACTCTCGTGTTTGTTAGCTGTGCCTCGAAGAAATTCTTAGCTCCGACTGGTATTATAAGGAATTCCTGAATGCTTGTTGAACCTTCAGCATGCTTTCCCCCTCCAATAACGTTCCCAAGCGGATACGGCATCTCCTCAGCAAACATCCCTCCGAGATACTGGAAGAGGGGAATTTCTAAACCTCGAAATCCTCCTCATGCAAAGGATCTTCGACGAAAAGCAGATCGTATCTATCGACCAATTCAGCTACATAGCTTATCTGCTCTTCAGTCGTCAGCTTTTTATCTTTATAGACATAATATTTGCCATCCCAAAGCTCACTTGCAGCGATATCTATGCCCATCCTGACTTTAACCCCGTATTCGTCTTCAACCCTGCCTATAGCTTCGCTTAAGATTTCAAATGCATCCTCATCGGATATCTGACACGCCCATGCACCTTCGTCGCCCTTGGCTGCGAAAATTCCTCTCTCTTTGAAAATCTCTTTGAGTTTTTTGTGGACTCTCGTGTTTGTTAGCTGTGCCTCGAAGAAATTCTTAGCTCCGACTGGTATTATAAGGAATTCCTGAATGCTTGTTGAACCTTCAGCATGCTTTCCCCCTCCAATAACGTTCCCAAGCGGATACGGCATCTCCTCAGCAAACATCCCTCCGAGATACTGGAAGAGGGGAATTTCTAAAGCGTTTGCAGCAGCTTTGGCACATGCCAAGCTCGCAGTGATAGCGAAGTTACCGCCAATGCTTGAGAAATTATCGGTTCCGTCTTCCTCTTTAAGAGCATTATCTATCTCTCTCTGATCAAATACATTCAAGCCTATTAATGCCTGAGAAACTCTCTCCTCTATCTCGTCAATCCTAAACGGATCGATAACGACAGCCTCGTTAGCACCTGTTGATGCACCACTCGGAGCTATAGCTTTCCCGTAGCAATTTTCCGCATATATCTCACATTCAACCGTTGGGTTTCCTCTGCTATCGAAAACGATTCTATATACAACATCTTCTATTACCATTCTACCACCTCAAAATAAATCATACCTCTGAAGCCATACAAATGCGTTTCTCCTCCTTTTAACGGTTATCGGGATAACGCCTCTCTCAAATTCCTCCTTAGCTATATCGAGTGGGTTTTTCTTATCCGTCTCGATTAACACGGGAGCGCCCATGGCTATCTGCAAAGCTCTCGCCCCGATAATACGAGCTTTCTCGAATCTTGTGTATTTGAAAGGGAATACTTTCAAGATCATCACCCCATAAATGGGGCCGCCGAGATTTGAACTCGGGTCACGGCGTCCCGAACGCCGCAGGATAACCAGGCTACCCTACGGCCCCATGATATCTCGCGAATTCCTCTATTACTGACTTATACGTTAGAAACATTCTCCTACAACAATATCTTTTAATTCCAAGCTCATCTAAAGCCTCTTTCGGACTTTTCCCTTCTTCGATCAGCTTTTTATAACTCTCCCATTTGTGAGCTATCACTGCACCGCATGTAAAGCATCTTATAGGAAACATCGAATCACCTGTATGATGTCTGCCTCCTCTTTCTCGCACCTCTCCCTCCCTGTTTTTTCGGTTCTTTCCTTCTTATATCATTTACAAGCAGAGTTCTATCATATTCGATGAAAGCTCTCTTAAGCTCAGGATCGTTGCTGAATTCGAGCAATGCCCTTGCTATAGCCGTTCTTGCTGCCTCTGCCTGCCCCATGACGCCGCCGCCCTCGACTTTGACATCTATATCAACCTGATTTGAAAGCGATTTCGCAATCATCAGCGGCTCCATTATTTTTAACCTCACCATCTCCGGATGAATTATCTCGATCGGAATTTTGTTTATTCTAACCCTCCCCTTTCCGGGCTTAGCAGTTGCTTTTGCTATTGCGGTTTTCCTCTTTCCGCTTGTAACAACGACCTTCATGCTTTCACCTCATAACCTAAGAATTTGCTAACATCTTTGAGATAGACGTATCTTTGCGTCTTAGACACCTTCTCGTAGAGGGCAATATCAATTTTCTCAAAATCTTTCCCTTTTAACTGCTCAGGGACACCTATGAAGACTCTTAATCTTCTGTAAGCCTCTCTACCTCTTTTTGATTTCCACGGAAGCATACCTCTTACTGTTCTTTTGAAAATCTTTTCAGGATGTCTTGGGAAGTAAGGCCCTTTCTCTTTGCTACCTCTATCGTATTTTTCCTTATACCTTTCGAAAACATTCTCAGGATTCCCAGTTATTATAGCTTTTTCAGCATTTACAACGACGATCTTCTCACCTTCGAGCAACCTCTTTGCGATATAGCTGGATAACCTGCCGAGAATGTGATTTGATGCATCTATAATCCTGAAATCATCACCAAGCGTTTTTAAAACCCTCTCAACATTAACGCTCATGCACACACCTCACGCCATTATCCTAACGTTTTTTCCTTCGGGATTTTCTTTAATGAGATCGAGTAAGCTTAAACACCTACCTCCGGCATCTTCAATCTTTCTTCTTGCGCTTTCTGAGAATTTCCATGCTGCAATTGTCAGGGGTCTGCTTATGTTGCCACTTCCCAAAACCTTTCCCGGAACTATCACGATTTCATTAGGCTTAGCGTATCTCTCTATTTTGCTTACATTGACCTCTGCGTAATTCCTTAGCGGTTTTGCGAGTCTCTTCGCTATATCCTTCCACACCTTAGCATTATTTTCAGCCGAAGCTTTGAGTAATTCGTCTATCAGCTTAACCAAGTTCGGATTCGATTTTCTTCTTTGCATTTTCCTGATTCTGCTCATTTTATATCACCGTGATGACCGCTTTGACACCGTTTCGGAATATAAGTGTTTTTGTAGTGGGGCCGCCGAGACTTGAACTCGGGTCTCCACCCCCCCAAGATGGAAGGATAAC
>CAZVXC010000111.1:0-4655 GCA_964631435.1 uncultured archaeon
GAATAAACCTTGATCTCATTAGATTTCCTCAGAATTTCCTCTATTATTTCGTAAGCCGCATAACCTCTGATTAATTCTACTACCTCCTTTTTGCTCTTTTTCTCAAGCTCTTTGAGACTTGAAGATAATATGTCAAGCTTCTCTTTGAGCTTCGATGAAAATAGATTTACCAATCTTTCTGCACTCAGCGTTCTGAACTTCTTTGGCTTACCGAAGGATTCAACGAATCCTTTTGTTTCGAGGCTTTTTATGACATCGTAAACAGACGTCCTCGGAATACCGCTCTTTTCAGCTATCTCCGCAGCGCTTAGCTCGCCTTCTTGCACTAAGCACAGAAGGACCCTTATCTCGTATTCCGAAAATCTGAAATCCTTGAGGACGTCTATCAGCTTATCCACATCGTAAGTTAATCTTTCGAAATATTTATATATCTTTCGTAGTTGAAACTACGACAAGGTGAAAGGATGAAGAGAATACTGTTAATATTACTACTTATATTCGTTCTGATTATCGCAAGGGCATCAGCCTTAAGTTACGAAGACAAACCGAACGTAACAGCATACATCGTAGGAAGCAACCATCTTAACAGAGGGGAGCAGATAATCAATATCGTCGTATATAACAGTGCTGAAAGGAAGAAAGTCGATTATTTCGATCAAAAGGAAGCTATGTTTTTCTCAAACAATGAAAACATGCTCTTCACAGCATACAACGTTCAGATTCAGCTTGAAGGCAATGACTATTTCGATGTTAAAACATCAACCCAAAAGATTCCCGCACTTCCTCCGATGAAGCCAATAAAACTGCCGTTCGTTGTAGAAGTTAAAGATTCCGCAAAAGCTGGAGAATATGAATTGAGGCTCAAAGTTAAATATGACATCATAGATAGCCTTGTTGACCTTGAAACATTCTATCCTGCTTCTCAGAGCTGGAGTCCCTATCAGAAAGTTGTATCGGGGACTAACACGAGTGTTGTTTACGAATACCATCCTCTGACGAGATACTACAAACTAAGATACAAGCAGATCGAATACGAAATCCCGATCAAGGTGTATGTTGAGGAAAAGAAAGTGAAGCTAAAAATTACCGAGGTTAAGGCTGATGATCTGTTCGGAAAAGGAAAAGGTAGGATAGAGGTTACCGTGAAGAACATAGGTGAGAAGACTGCTAGAGATGCGTATCTCATCTTAGAAACACCTACAGGATTTAAAGCATCGGCTCTCAGCTTACAAACAACTGCCGCAATGTCTTCGATGCCAGTCATGCCAAGTTTTGCCCGAACCATGATGCCAGTTCCAATGGCAACTACGTCGAAACAGATTCAATCTCCATCAACTCCAGCATACTTCATTGGTGACTTAAAGCCAAATGAGAGTGCTAAAGCAATTTTCTACGTCAAAATCAATACGGAAGACGCTGGAAATTACACTTTCAAGATAAAAGCTGTTTACTTAGACGAATATGGAAATACAGTTGAAACCGATCCAGTTCCATTTGGAGTTTACGTCAAAGCTGCTCCGACGATAATTGTCAAGGATGTAAAGAGCAAGGTTTATGTCAATTCTAAGGGAGATGTCATAGTTAAATTCACACCGACTGCTGATCTCAAAGATGTCAGCCTAATTCTCTCAACAAACCTGCCTCTCTCAGTTCTAAGCTCTGAATACTACATCGGAGATGTGAAAGCGAACGAGACATATACGGCGGTATTCAAAGTTCAGGCATCGGATGAAGCGAAACCTCTAACTTATCCGGCGAATATTCGTATGAAATACAAGAGCTTGGACGAGTTTTTCACAAGTGATCCTGTTGAAATAGGGATAAAGGTGAATCCGAAGATCAAATTCGAAGTCTATGGAGAACCGAAAATTGAGGCTGGGAAGGAGAAAATAGTTGAATGGGAGATTAAGAACGCAGGTAACTTTACCGTCAGAGAAGCGACGGCAAGATTAACGATAGTCGATCCTTTCAGTTCAACAGATGACACTGCATACATAGGAACATTGAAGCCGAATGAGACTGCTGTGATAAAATTCAAGCTTAAAGTAGATTCCGATGCAACGCCAAAGAAATACGGACTAAACTTGGAAGTAAAGTTCAAGGACTTAGAAGGAGAATGGGCAATAAGCGAGCCTGTTAAAGCTGTAATCGTTGTTGAGAAGGCGAGATTCCCATATGCAATGACAGCAATAGCTGTAATAGCTCTGATAATAATAGCAGCCATCGCCCTTAGGAGGCGTTCGAAGTGAACAGAAATGTTCTGCAGCGACTTTCGAGATTCGTAGCTGAGAGACCGGGACTTGTTATCTCCATAATTTCTCTCTTTTTAATTCTTTCAGCACTCTCAGCATCCACAGTAAAATTCGGATCGATGTCGTATGAGGACTACATGCCCATAGGAGATAAAGTTTGGACGAATTATCAACTTTACCAAAAGGATTTCGGTGTTAGCGAAAGTGGAGTCTTCATTTTCATAAAAGGCGATAATGTCGTAAACAAAGAAGTCTATGAATACATGCTGACGCTCGGAAAAGAGCTTAGAAATGTGGATGGTGTTAGTAGCGTAGTTTCGCCTGCTTCAATAATCCTCAATGTTTACGGCAAGATTCCCGAAAATGATATTACGCTTGAAGAATTGACGAAGAAATTTGCATCAAATCTCGTCGTTTCAAAGGGAATGGCGATAATGACGATTCAAATCTCTGAGACCAACAGAGAGAAATTGAACGACATAGCTGAGCAGATTGAAAGAGTAATAAGGTTTACGCCGAAACCTATTGGGATAATCGCTCAAGCAACTGGATCACCGATGCTAAGTGTTCAGATAAAAAATGCGGTAAAGAAGGATATAAGGATAACAACATCGATGTCAACGTTTTTGATGATTCTATTCTTATTTTTAACATTCAGCGGTGTTGTTCGAAAGAAAATAATGGCTTTCATGCCATTGGTCATATCCGTGCTTTCAGTGATTGTCGTTGACGGAATAATGCCTGTTCTCGGGTTAAAAATGACAAGTGAGCTTTCGGGAATGATGCCAATATTGATCGGTCTTGCGATAGAGTATGCCACACAGGTTCAAAATAGGTATGAGGAGGAGAGATACGAAGGCAAGGACAGAGATGAGGCAGTTATTCTATCGATAACGAGGACAGGTTTGGCTGTTGTTATGGCGATGTTAACAACTGTCATCGGATTCCTTTCGATGATAGCACCTCTCGTCCCATTCTTAGCTTGGTTCGGAGTTCTTATGTCAATCGGTTTGATAATAGCATACATTTTATCCATGACGTTTCTGCCCGCTGTGCTGAAGGTAACGGATAGAGATGTAAAAGCTGAGAGAAAAGAGAGGGAATTCGGCATCCTTGAGAGAGCTTTAATGGCTGTATCAAGAATCACAACGGGAAAGCCGAAAGCAATATTAGCTCTAGCTTTGATAATAATTTTATTCGGAGCTTACGCAAACACACAGATAAAGCTCGAAACAGATACGAAGAAGTATATTCCCCAAAATTTGCCTGCGATGGTAAGATTTAAAGAGCTTGAGAAGGTTGTTGGCGGGCAATACGTTTTTGTCGTTGTTTTGAATTGTGGTGAGCTTAACGCTCAGACTTTGAAAAAAGCAGATTCTCTTGCAAAATACATCCTGAATAGAGAAGATTTGGTTTACAGTTACGATTCTTTATCAGCCGTTATAAAGAAATTTTACGGAAGATTGCCAGATAATGATGCTGAGCTGAGCTACGTTATCTCGAAAATTCCGAAGGATGTGCTGAAAAGATATTATTCCGAAGGGTTGCTTGCGATTTATTTCAAGACGAATGCGGACACCCATGAAAAGAGGGTTGATCTCTGGAGACATTTGAAAGAAGACATAAGCTTCTTCGGATGGCATGGAGGGTATTATATAACTGGACAGTCCGTTGTTATGGCTGAGCTTGGGCAGGTTATGATAAACAGTCAGTTTATAATGACGTTCGTGGCATACGCTCTGATAGTTATATTGCTATTTGCGGTGTATAGGTCTATTACAAGAGCGATCACGCCTCTATTAGCGATAACAACGACAATCGGCGTTCTCAACACATTCATGTATATTTTCAGCTTAAAGCAAACAATGATGTCCGCCGCTTTGAATTCCATAACCTTAGGACTGGGAATAGATTTCTCCATTCACGTTACTGAGAGATACTTCGAAGAGAGAGAAAATTTCCCGCCCATAGATGCTGTTAGAAGGACGATAGAAAGGACTGGGAAAGCAATTGTTACATCTGCGTTAGCAATGGCAGGTGGTTTTGGGGCAACAACCATTTCAACATTCCCGATTTTAAGCAACTTCGGCCTCTTAGGCTTCATAGCCATAATATTCAGCCTCGTAGGGGCTTTAACAGTTGTTCCAGCGTTTCTCATAATGACTGAGAGGTTCAGAAAAACGAATTTCACAAAGTTCGTTAACAATTACTTGAATCGTAATAAACACTTAGCCTAAGGCAGCAATTTCCACAATAGGAATTTGATTTCTGCTGTAAAATTATTTTTATTCAATTTATCTTTCTGATATCTTTATGCTATCAATCCCCTTTTCTTTTAGTCTCGATTTTTCACCCCGTAATATAGTAGCCATGCCTATAAGTCCTCTCGGATTTGTTTATTAC
>CAZVXC010000112.1:0-4617 GCA_964631435.1 uncultured archaeon
CTCTATGAGATTCAGGATATGGGATTCATCGAACAAGGGGAGCTTAAAAACCTTGATTTCCGTTCTCTCTATGAGATTCTTTACCGTCGGCTGTGTAGTCTGCATCATCCATCGTTAAATTTCCGTTCTCTCTATGAGATTCCGACATTAAAATTGGAGTAATCACCCTTAATATAGCTTTTGGTAGCCTCTTTTCCAAACACTTATTGGTTACCCCACCTTTGAACGCTGAGTATATAAAGAGCAACCAATTTTCAATACACATTCTCTGACCTTTTTGTAAAGTAACGTCAGCTTATTAGGACTTAATACAAAAAAGCAGTCTTGGGAATGTGAAAAATTGATAATCTGTCCTGCGACAATTTTTATCTTTATCGGAAATCAAAGAAATAGGATAACAGATCAAACACGTTTTACACACTGCAAATTAAATAAAATAAACGTATAATTACAATCCCAAACAGAATTTAAAGTAACCGCAATTTTTACACCTACTAACATTGTTTGGAGACGAGACCAATCCGATCTCACAAATTCGCTTAATCTTATTTATTATCGATATACAATATCTTTTAATACCAGACGTGAACGGGAAGTCCACCTCTCTGTCCCTATAAACTATCACAACCTTCCAAACCCGACCAAATGTTTCTTCAACCATTAAAGCGTAAGCTGCAGCTTGATAGAGATGCATTTTAACGAGACGTTTCTTATATTCCGTATCCTTAACCTCCACAACCACATATCCGTTTTTATCCCTTTTCAAAGCATCTACATAACCATATATCCCATACTTCTCTGATCTAAGAAAAACATTCACATCCCATCCCTCCCTCTTTAGCTTTCTCAACTTTTTAACGTGATACTCTCTTCCAGCCTTCATCAACTCAGTCGTTCTCTCTTTAATCCCAAAAAACAGAATGAAATAAGGTATCCTCGGGCAATAGAGGTAGAACTTTATCAGGCTTGCCGGAAATTCAAATGATGATTGTGTTCTCATGTCTTATCTCCTCGAAATCTCCGATAATCTCTCTTAAAGAGAAATCAGGTTTGCAGATTACGAAAATCTGAATATTTCCATTACCTCTCAAAATTCTCTTTAATTTTCTAATTAGCTCCTTTCTTCTTGACGAGGAAATCTCACCGAGAAAAGCACTCTTTTGAATCCTATTCAAGCCAAATCTTTTGCAGACATTCGCCACCTTCAGCCTTACTCTATCATCTGAAATATCGTAAATAACTAAGGTGATCATGTTACCTCAAAACAAAAGGCGAATACTTCTCTTTTCCAAGAAGAAAACGTTCAATTCTCCTTGCCTGCAGATATATGTGGTATTCTATTGGAAGCCTCCTATTGTTAAACGTAACCTTCGTTTCAAGCCTCCTATTTATCTCAGCAATTATCTCCGCTCTACACTCCTTTGTTAGAAAACCATCCTTAGCCTCAGGAGTTACCTTGAACACCGCTCTATCAACAACAGGTTGTCTAAATTCCTCAATCAGATCGAAAACTAATGCTGCCCTCCTCGGGTTATCTGAATGAAGAAAGCCCGCAAAAGGATCGAGATTTGTGGAATCTACTGCCAACATGACATGAGTGGATAGCACACTATACCCATAATTCAGAGCCATGTTAAACTCATCTGGGTTATCGTATCTTTTCCTCCTTTTATCTATATCATAGAAGTTTGAAACTATTTTCCAGTATATATCTGCGGCTTTTGCCTCTTCCTGAATTAACTCTTGCTGTGTTTTGCAATTCTCAACGTTATCAGCTCTTCTTTTCAGCTCGTAAACCTCCCTTAGGGATGCCCGCCTATTTTTGACAATCGACTTGAGAAGATAATACTGGTTCAGTATTTTCCCCCTAACAAAGCATTTCGCAAGATAGATTCCCCTATGGTCATTTTGAGCTGCATACTGCTCCTTTCTTACTTGAACATTCGCCTTTTTTAGCAATGGCTTGAAAATTCCGGCAATAGAACCGTTAGAGTTCAACACGATTATTTCAATGTTATTCTCCGATGCAATTCTTAGTAGAGATGAAGACAAGCTTACACCTCTGCTCGTTACAAATATGTGATCCACATTTCCTAAGGAAATCGAATCCTCACCCTCATTCGTCTTAACGTAAATCATTCGGTTTCTTGTTCCTAAGAAAACACCGTATCCGCTAACCACTATTTTCATTACAAACACCGTAATAGTAACAATACTTCGGACATTCAGATGGCTTCCCCGGATCAGCACCGGATTCAATGAGTTCTGCAATCTCATCTCTTACCTCCAGAAATTCTCTCCTTAGCTCATCACTGATCAAGAATCCTTTTTGATTGAATTGGACATTTTTGTCAATTCTCACGTAAATGAGAACGCCGAAATTGACATCGATTTCATCATCAGCTTCAAGAGCGAGAGCGTAACCTGTTAGCGATAACATGTGCTCAAACCTCTCGTAACCACTCTTGAAATCCATTATAACGTTATACGGGGTAAAAACGTCGAGAGATAGATTCTTTGATAGTCCTATAAGCCCACCGTCAATTTTTCTCTCAACAACGGGAGGTAGTATAAGCCCAACGATATTCTCAGCATCGACATCGGGGTATTTTGACTTTATTTCATCCACCTTCGCAGCAACTTGAAGGACTATGTATCTGTAAAGCTTTGAGATTTCATCACGAATACTATCACATGCTAAATTCAGATTCTTACAAATTCTATCTGAAAGTGTGCTGTCTTTGAAATATTCGTTAATTATCTCCTCTCCACTATCGCAATCTGAGTATATCGCTTTCTTTAATGTAACAATTGTTTCCCTGATTATTTTATGTATTGCCAAACCTTTTAACATGTATTGATTTGGTCCAACTCTCTCTTTCAAAACGTATTTCAGGAATAAGTCTCTTCTGGTTGGGCAAAATCCGTTTAGGTCTGAAATTGTGATCTTTACATTGTTTAACGGCTCAACTGGCGGTTTATCCCAGTTATACCCTCTTAATTCTTCGGAGATGCCGAAACTTTCAAGTTGTTTTCTTAACATTCTGACAGTCTTTTCGATAGAAATCAGAAACATGCAAGGATGTAGGATTCATTTGTAGATAATACTTTATTCGATGCTTCTGATGATTTTTCGGATTTCTGATGATACATTAGAAATGATCTGATAAAACATAAATATTTCCTAATTCTAAGAATTTACAATGAAAGTTCTAATTGCAACAGTGGGTGGCAGTGAAGAACCCGTTATCATAGCTGCAAGAAAACTTGGACTCGATAAAGCTATTTTAATCGCCGGAAAACCGGCATCTGAGATTTTTGATAATCCGGTTAAAGATGACATTAATCCGTTAATTGTTTCCGAAAGTATAAGAAAGAAGTTTGAAAGCGTGGGAGTCAAAGTGGATGTAGTAACAGTAAATCCATTCGATTTTGAGGAGTGTTGTATCAAGGCTATAGAAACAATGGAGAGGGAATTGCCTAATGAAGTGAACGTAATTGTTACAGGTGGGACGAAAATTCAGGCTATTGCTACATCTTATGCAGCTTTTGTATGCGGATGCAGGATGTTTTATGTTCAGGAGACAAAAGACGGTTCAGAGATCATTGAAATTCCTTTGAGATTTTCAGATTTCGATGAGCTTCCTAAGTCCAGAAAATCGGTTTTAAAGGTTCTCGAAAATGGTGATGATGCAGGAAGAGTTGCCGAGAAGCTTGGAATAAATAAGAAAACAGCATCCCAATATCTGAAAGAGCTAAGAGAGTATGGACTTGTCGAATCCGTAGGTGGGCGGGTTAAGAAGTATAAGCTCACATTTATTGGAAAGATTTGTAGAGCGAGGTGTGATTAAAATGAATGTTGAAGAAAAAATTGTTCTATCAGCCCTTCTTCATGATATAGGTAAAGTGCGTGAGAGATATACTGGAGGGGCAAATCATGCAGAACTCACGAAAAAATTTCTCGAAAAATTTGATGAAGAATTAGCTGAAATGGCATACGGACATCACCGCGGAAGGTTGGATACATTATCTCAAGTTAAAAAAGAGCTGAGAGGTTACGCAGAAATCGTTTGCAAAGCAGACAACCTTTCTGCAGGTTTAGAGAGGGTTCATATTGACTTTAAAGCAATAAAAGACAATTCTCTCGAAAAATGGAAGAAACGAGAAAGAAAGCTAAGACCAATGTTAAGCATTTTATCCACGATCGACTTAGACAAGGGAAAATCAGAGGAAGGGTATTTTACAGTCCGAGAACTTACTTTAGAACATTTTTACCTGAAACCAAAACCTCTTAAAGAAGCGGGATGTGACTATAGCTTCGTTTCAAAAATGGAAAACGATATCTTAAAAGTGCTAAACACCCGACACGAGTTTAAAAAGTTACTTTTCACAATTTCAAACTTACTAAAGAAATACCTCTTTTTCGTTCCGGCAGATACGTTCGAATATAAGAATAAAATCCCCGTTCCTGACACCTCATTGTATGAACACTTAAGATTGGCTTCGATATTCGCTTTAACCTTGCTAAATGATTCCAAAAAATTTGTATTGATTGGAGGAGATGTGTCGGGTATTCAAGATTTTATTGCAAAGGTAACTTACAAGAAAGCCTTGAAG
>CAZVXC010000113.1:0-4574 GCA_964631435.1 uncultured archaeon
ACATCATAGGTTTTACGCTAACTCACTTCCAATGATAGCAAGCGAGAATTTAACGAGTAAATTCGTAAGGAGGTGTTATCTTTCCGATCTCGGCCATAGATACGCTGAAGGTAAAGTTGGAGAAAGATACTATCAGGGTTGTGAATTTATCGATAAGATCGAGAGCGAAGCTATAAAGCTCACAAAGGAGATCTTCGATGCCGAGCATGCGAATGTTCAGCCTATAAGCGGCGTTGTCGCAAACATAGCAGCCTTTTTTGCTCTAACAAATCCCGGCGATCTGATTATTTCGATCTCAGTTCCATGCGGAGGACATATAAGCCATGATACTGTCTCCGCCGCAGGACTAAGAGGGTTAAAAGTTATACATTATCCATTTAATGACGAAGAATTTGAAATCGACATCGATGCGACAAAAAGATTATCGATTAGCGAAAAGCCGAAGGTGTTTGTTCTTGGATCAAGCGTAATACTCTTCCCGCAACCGGTGAAGGAGATAAGGGAGATCGCAGATGAGATCGGTGCGAAGATAATGTATGACGCGAGCCACGTTCTCGGTCTGATCGCTGGCAAGAAGTTTCAACAGCCCTTAAAAGAAGGAGCAGATGTCGTAACGGGATCAACACATAAGACATTCTTTGGCCCGCAAAGAGCGATAATACTCTCAAAACGGGCTTTAGCAAAAGAAGTCGATAGAGCTGTTTTTCCCGGCGTCGTTAGCAACCACCATCTAAACACCTTAGCAGGCTACGTCGTTGCAGCTATGGAAATGAAAGAGTTTGGCGAAGCTTATGCGGAGCAGGTAATTAGAAATGCTAAAAAATTGGCTGAAAAGCTACATGACTTCGGATTTAAGGTTGTCGGGGAAAGCAAGGGATTTACGGAATCTCATCAGGTTGTCGTTGATGTTAGAAACTTTGGTGGAGGGGAGAAGGTTGCGTTAAAGCTTGAGAGAGCGAACATAATACTCAACAAGAACCTGCTGCCATGGGATTCTATTGATGACACGCAAAACCCTTCGGGAATAAGAATTGGAGTGCAAGAGCTGACGAGACTTGGAATGAAAGAGGGAGAGATGGAGGAAATAGCGGAATTGATGTTCAAGATTCTGACTGATAAGATAACAGTTGATAAAGCGAGAGAGAAGGTTAGGGAATTGAAGATGAAATTCAACACGATTAAATATACTTTTGAGGAACATGACGCTTACGATTTCCCAGAAATTTGCTAAATTTTAGTAATCCGAAACTTTTATATTTCTTTCGTTAAATTGCCAGCATAAGGTTTAAATTCCCGCTTACTCTCAGCAACTAAGCAATCACAAAGCTAACTGTTGTGAGACTATGATGCTGGAAAAGTTGGAAGAGAGAAAAGAACAACTCGAAAGGGACATTCAGAATTTTATAAAGAAAAGGGATGAATTAAATCAGGAATCCAAGAAATATGCTGAGCTTAGAAATGAGCTTAATGCAAAAGCGAAAGAGTTGCTAAGCAAAGTCAAGGACTTGAAAAAGAACAGGGACGAGTTCAATCAGAAAGTTAAAGAGGTCAAAGCAAAGAGGAAGGAGATTTACAAAAGGATTGACAAGCTTTACAAAGAACTCGACAAGCTGAGGAAGGACATAGATAAAGGTGGAAGACCTCTTGGAGAGATAGAAAAGGAGATAAGAAAACTCGAATTCAAGCAGCAGACAGCCGTTTTGACGATAGAGAAAGAGAGAGTTCTCGTAGAGAGAATAGCTAAGCTAAGAAGAGAGCTTGAAGAGAGAAAAGCACAGTTAGAAAGGCATGAGGAATTCAGAAGAATTATCGGCGAGATAAAGAAGCTTAAGGAAGAGGTCAGGAAGCTGACGGAAGAGATGAAAAGTTATCAGGATGAAGCGGACAAATACCACAACGAGATCGTGAGCATTTTATCTCAGGTCGATGAGATCAAAAAACAGGCCGATGAGATGCATCAGAAGTTCATAGACGCAAGGAAAGAGGCTGATAGGTATCATGCGGAGATAATAAAGACAAGAAAGGACATAAGAGACCTTGAAAAGGTTATAAAAGCATTGAAGGCTAAGCAGAGCAAGAGCAAAGAACAGAGGGAGAGAGAAGAGTTGATAAGGAAAGCAAGGGAGATCTACGAGATGTTCAAGAGAGGGGAGAAGCTTGAGACAGAGGATATCCTGCTTCTGCAAAGAGCAGGATTGATATGATAAGGACTCATAAGCTTGCATCCAAAAAATTTGTTGGCGAAGTATTAGAATTGAAGGACGGCGAAGCTATCGTTAAATTAAAGGCGATCGAAGAGATGGCTGTGGATGAGAAGGGACTTATTCACGGCGGCTTCACATTCGGTCTCGCTGATCTTGCTGCGATGCTTGCAGTCAATCATCCGAACGTCGTTCTCGGCAAAGCTGAGGTAAAATTCACGAAGCCTGTTAAGGTGGGAGATGAAATAGTTGCGAGAGCGAGGATAGTAGAAGATAGGGGCAGAGAAAAGATTGTCGATGTTATAGCAGAAGTTGAAGATAATGTTGTTCTAAAAGGGAAATTTTACTGCTATGTCTTAGATAAGCACGTTCTCGATTAGACAACAAGCCTCATAACGATCGTCGTCTTCCTATCTCTTAATAGATTCACAAACTCTCTGTCGATATTTATCGCAGCTTTCTCAGACCTTACGAGCAGAGTTCTACTGCATATATAATCGCTTTTCCTTATTACGGCATCTCTGTCATGGCTCAGAATGAGCTTTTTGCTTCCGAATGCTTTAAATTCGAAAATTTTTCCGTAATCGGGCAAGATGAGTTCGACTTTAACAGCTTTATCGCTTCTAATTTTCTCCTTAAAATCCGGACTTAAATCTTTGACAGCTTTGTTTGCATTCACGCCAATTATGCAATCTCCTCTGAGCGTTACCTCCTTGTCCTTCGTTATTTCGAGGGTTGTTTTGTGCTTCGCTGTGATGTTCTCATGCCCATACGCAATTATCTCCTCTCTAATACTTCAACCACTCCTCATTGTTTTCGCAAACCTAAAGCCAATCGCAACTTTTGCATGCGAAATCCTTCCATCTTTTCATTATCTTCGGCAACTTCCTCTTTATCTCATCCCAATTCGTCTTTGAGTTCGGATAGATATCGAGGATTCTGTAAGCGAATTGATCAAGCTCTGTAACCTCTTCTTCAGAATTCTCACTATAATTGCAAATCCCGTCTTTCAGATAGGGACATTTGCTACAGATATCGTCCGCTCCGAAGACAACATCGATTTCTTTTTCGCTGATAGCCTTTCTAATGTTCTCAACGAACTCCTCGCTGTATCCCTCTCCTCTGAAGAAGTTTAAACATATAAGATGATGACCTCTCAGCCTCATCTGAACAGTTCTATTTCAAGCTTAACTGGATCATACTTCCAATCTTTCGGCAAAACTCCCTTTTCCTTGTAATAGTCGGACAATCTATGGATCTTAGCTTCGATTAGTTGCAATCCCCTTCTGTTATGGATGTCCTTTTTATGCACCTCAAGATGTTTCCTCAGATTTATTGCCTTCTTTATCAGGGATTTCAAATCCTCCGGCAATTTTATTTCAACATTGTTATCTCTTAAGATTTTAACGAGCTTCTTTCCGACAACCTGCTTTACTGAAGGAACACCGTAAACATCTCTGAGAATCATTCCGATCATGCTCGGCTCGTATCCTTCGTTATACAATTTTAGCACAAGCCTCTCAACTTCTTCAGGCTTTAAATCAACCCATTCTGGTGGTGTGTCTCTGTACACTCTTTTTGATCCTGATTTTCCCCTTCTTCTTGCGTGAATTCTCGCCATAATTATCACCCCTCCGCAATTTGATTAAAAATTTTTTGCCAGCCAGCTAAAAAACTTTTCAGCCGCTTTTCTTCTATGGCTAACGAGGTTTTTCTCATCGCCCATCTCCGCAAATGTCTTTCCTTCGTATTCAAATATCGGATCGTATCCGAAACCGAATTCGCCTCTTTTCTCATACGAAATTCTGCCTTCGACTTCTCCTTTGAATATCCGTATATCTCCGTTGTTGTATGCGATCACGCATACGAATTTTGCGTTCCTGTTTTCAACGCCTTCCATCAGCTTTAATATTCCATCGTTTCCGATCGTTTTAAAGACGTATGAGGAATAAACTCCGGGAAAGCCGTTTAGTGCGTCTATGAAAAGTCCGCTATCCTCGATGAAAAATGGCGGCTTTAGTTCTTCTGATAGAATTTCAGCACTTTTTCTGGCAATAAATTCAAGGCTATCTCCCTGAGGTTCAAGGTACTCCTTCCTTATCCATTCTATCTCTATGCCGTATCGCTTAGCTATCTCGTAAAACTCCTCAAATTTCCCTTTGTTTGAAGTTACGAGTTTGACCTTCATGGTAGCAAAGCTTGACGTCTATTTTTTAACGCTTTCTAAAATTCCCTCAAGACCTATATCTATCCACTCTTTCATAATCTTCGAGCCTTCGTAGAATTTGCTGAAATTCCTTATTTCTTCATCTTTTTCAAACAGAGTTCTTTTCAGCTCATCCAATTCTTTAGCATTTCTTGCCATCTCTGACC
>CAZVXC010000114.1:0-4524 GCA_964631435.1 uncultured archaeon
CGCAATAGTCTCTCCGGCTTTTATTTTCTCCCCTCTCTTTCTAACGAACTCGAATTTGCTTGGTATCTCTAATGCAACCCTTGAGCCGAAGACTATCATACCTATCCTCTGACCTTTCTTAACGTTTTCGCCTTCTTTAACGTAGCATACGATTCTTCGGGCAAAGAAACCTGCTATCAGCTCGATTTTGAAAAGTCCGTCTTCATTTTTTATGAAAATGGTTTTCCTCGCATTCTTTAGAACCCGCAGAAATGCTGGAGAGAATTTTCCTTTTGAATGCTCTATTCTCTCAACGACGCCATCGCATGGTGAAAGATTGATGTGGCAATCGAACGGACTCATGAATATCTCTACCCTTTTGCCATCGATGTAATCTATCTTCCCGTCAGCGGGTGAGATTATTCCGTTCTGAATAACCCTTTTCGGCTCTCTGAAGAAGTATAGCGTAAATGCGATCGCAAGCAGAAATATTAAAGAGACGCTGATAGCTATAATAGCCGTTAATGCGAAGAGAGCTGAGAATATCAGGATCAATCTCAGTTCTATCTTTTCCATGTTCTCACCAATTCATCTTTCAGATCGACAATCAGATCCGCCACCTCTGGCAATACTTTGAAGACGCCGAGAGAAATTAAAATTAATGCGATCGTTGCGAGAATCTTAGATATGACATGGTGGGCTATGTAGAAACTCTCATCTCCAAACCATTTCTCACCGAATGCTGCGACTATGAATATATTTCTAAGGAGATTGAGAACGTATATCACTGGAACTGAAATCAGGAAAGCGATCGCTCTTCTTTTCAACTCTGCTCTCGTAGATACAGCTATGCCAGCAAACAGAGCCATACTCTCGATTCCAGTGCATGCGAGAATTATTTTCACTCTGCTTCCGTTAAACCATATAACGTTTTTATCACAACTAAAATCGAATCCGAGAAATTTTGCGAAATTCGTTGTTACGCATGTCGTATGCTGAATTAGCAGATATTTCAAATCCGTTAGGGCGAATGTGAAGTAAATAAGAGAGGATATTGCAGCAAGAGATGTTGCATCAATAAAAACTCTCTGATCGTTCGCTTTCAGAATTGTTAAAGCTATGAACGTGAAGATAACGAAAGCTAAGAGCATTATTGCGGTATTATAATAATCGTTTATGCTTAGATAATACGGGATTTCAACAAGCCAGACTGCTGCGAATACCTGCCAAGATAGATATCCGATTACCTTCAATCTCGTTAGCAAATAGATTATCATGAGCGAAATCGCTATGAAAGCGAGCATAATCCTAAAAATTTATCTGCTGAATTTAAGATATTCGGATGTGGATTTGCACATTCACTCGATATACTCAGACGGAAGCGGAAGCGTAGATGAAATTGCAAGAAAAGCTAAGGAGATGGGGTTTAAGATAATAGCGATTGTCGATCACTCCATCGAGCATCCGAGAGGTTTAAATGAGAGGAAAGCGAGGAAAAGAAGGCTTGAGATAGAGCTTGCGGAAGAAAAATACGGCATAAGGATTTTAGATGGAATCGAATGTGGAATACTTGAGAATGGGGAGATAGAGAAGCCGAAACACGATTTCGATATTGTGATAGCATCTGTCCATTCATACATTTCGAGAGACGAATTTTACAGAAGAGTAATAAAATGTGTAAGAACACAGGATTTCGATATCTTAGGTCATCTTCATGCTAAGATGTTTTACTCCGGAAGAGATGCTGAGAGGGATGCGGAGATAATAGATGAGCTTTTAGAAAATAACATAGCCCTCGAATTGAATTCTCAGCATCATGCTCCGCCAGATGATTTCCTTAAGATGTGCATGAACAGGAGAGTCCTCTATTCTTTCGGTAGTGATGCACATATAATAGATAGAGTCGGCGATATTGCTTGGTGTGTAAAAATGGCAAAGATTTATTTAAAGAGAGGTAAACCTCTTCTGGATGAAATGCATAACATTGACCGTTGACGCAATTATTCCGTATAAGGGTGGAATAGTTTTGGTAAAGAGAAAAAACGATCCATACAAAGGCCTCTACGCCTTACCGGGCGGGATAGTTGAATACGGCGAGAGAGTTGAAGAAGCAGTTGTTAGAGAGGTTTTAGAGGAGACAGGGCTTAGATGTGAAGTAAAGAAGCTCATCGGTGTCTATTCCGATCCTAAGAGGGATCCGAGAGGGCATTTTGTTAGCGTTTGCTTCCTGATGGAAACTGTTAGTGGGGAGCTTAAAGCATCGAGCGATGCTGAGGATGTTAAGGTTTTCAATCTCAAGAATCTGCCGAAACTTGCTTTCGATCATGAGAAGATGATAAAAGATGCGGAGGTGTTTTTAAGTGGAATTCTGTCCGAAATGTAAGAGCATAATGATCTACAAAGGCAACAAAGCGGTGTGCAGAAAATGCGGGTATGAGAAAGAGATCGATAGCGATGAGAGTTACATAAGCGTTACGAAGAGGAATGAAGAGGAGATACCGGTTATAGAGGGTGAAGATGTAAAGACTCTGCCAACGACTAAGGTTATATGTCCCGCATGCGGGAATACCGAAGCTTATTGGTGGCTAAGACAGTTGAGGGCAGCAGACGAAAGCGAGGTCAGATTTTTCAGATGCACGAAATGCGGGAAGACTTGGAGGGAGTATGATTAAGATGAAAATCCGCCGGATATTATTATCTTCATAGCCTCCTCAACGCTTATGTCGAGATAGATGACCTCATCCTCCGGAACGACTATAACGAAACCGGAAGTCGGATTAGGCGATGTTGGGACAAAAACGTTAACGAGCCTCTTCCCTACTTTCTCCTCAGCCTGCTTGATCTTCCTTCCGGTTGTGAATCCGATTGCGTAAATCCCTTTGCGGGGATATTCAATTAGAACAACTCCCTTCAGCCTTTCGGTTTCTGATTCAAGTAGAGCTTTTAAAGCTTCTTTAACTCCGATATATATGGTTCTAAGAATCGGAATTCTTTTGAAGAAGCTCTCAACGCTCTCTATAATTCTCTGTCCAAGTGCAACTCTACCAAGTAAGCCGAGAGCGAAAATTACGGCTATGAATATCAGAACGCTTAGACCGGGAAAGTAATAGTGTGTTTTTGTGAGCAGGGGCTTTAAAATTCCCTCAATGTAGCTTATAGCCCAGTAGCTCAACAGAATTACTGTTGCGATCGGAATAAAAATTAGCAAACCCGTAACGAATACCCTCTGAATTCTTTCAATCATATCCCGATTTCAACTTCGTGTAATATAAACTTGCTCCAAAAAAGCATAAAAATAATCGGGTAGTATTGAATATCATGCTCTGTGATTTCTTTAGAGCTAAAATAGGACGTTGTGGATAATTTTTATCGCTCTACATTATTATAAATATTATTATAATAACAATAAAATTTAAATAGCTTATAATGGAAGTTTTCTTCGGTGATGGATATGGAGAGGAAGGAAAAGAAGGAAAAGGAAGTTGAGGAAGTGGGGAAGAAGATAAAGTTTTTCTTCCTAGGTTGATGCAATTTTTAAAGGTAATCAAATACTCGGCAAAGCCACCAAACATTATCTTCCCCTTTCCTTTAGTTCCTTTCGCTATTGGTATTTTTGCCGGAAATATCAGCGATGTTATATATCCCATAGCTCTAACCTACATCTTTTATCCTGCAGTAAACCTCTGGAATCACATAAATGATGCTGAAGAGGACTTCGCTGCCGGAAAAGATAATCCGTTCATCAATAAAAGAGAGAAAGTAGTTGGATATATCCTTGTTATCTTTCTTTACATTCTATCGTTTATTTACGTCATAAATTTCTCTAAGAGCTACGGCATTTTTCTATTCTCTATCGCAGCACTGATGACATTTCTCTATTCGGATAATAAGGTAACAAGACTGAGACTGAAAAGACATTATGCTACCGAACTTTTAGTCTATATTCTCACAGTTCCCGCCTATATCTTAGCACTATTCGATTTAGTAAAACCCGTTAATTATTACGCTCTAATGCTCACCCTAACATTATCTTTGCTATTGCTTTCAACTGTCATCATAAAGGATTTTAAAGATATGAGTGAAGACAAAAGAGCGGGGTTGAAAACATTACCTCTCGTTTTCTCTCCATCAACTCTGTTAAAAATTTCCTTTTCATTGGTTACGGGTTATTTCGTTATGATGATCTTGCTATCTCTTTTAATCTCACAAAAATATATGATTTCAGTTATCCCACTCCTCGGTGTCATTTATTCAGCGATAGAGTTCTTTAAGGAGAGATGGGAAGTCTCTTTAAGAATTGCAAAGCCGTTAAACTTTACGATTATTTCCGGCATAATTTCACTCTTTCTCTTCTGCATCTCCGCCCAGCTCTAACAGAACTGTCGTTCCTGAGCTATTGTAATATAAATTTTTACCATTCTCCGATAAAAATCTTTTATCAGATTTTTTAAATGCGGAAGGACATGAAACGAAAATTAAGAAAAAATCCTTCTGATTCTCAATTAGCCATTCATACATTCTATACACCTCTCCGCTGTATTCAAG
>CAZVXC010000115.1:0-4512 GCA_964631435.1 uncultured archaeon
TTACATATACAAGGTTTACTTAGCTAAAAAGGCTCACGTCGGAATCCTGCTTTATACCACTAATAAAAAGCAGTTTTTGGAAAGAAGACCTGATTTAAAACCATTTTTTAGACCCGGTGCGATCCTTCCGAGATTGGCAAGAAGCTTAGTTAATATTGCGATCGGAGATGGAATTTTGCTCGATCCGATGTGCGGAACGGGGACGATATTGATCGAAGCGGGCTTAATGGGATTAAATTTCGTGGGGATAGAGGCTTACGAAGATGTTGCGAAAGGTTGCTCGATAAACCTTAGACACTACAATCTGCCTCTGAACGTAATAGTTGGTGATGCGAAGAATATGCCGTTAAATGATTGCAGCGTTGATGCTATCGTTACGGATTTCCCGTATCTTCAATCAACGAAATCTCTCGGAGATATTGTTGAGCTTTACGAGAAATCGCTCACCGAATTTCACCGAGTTCTAAAGCGTTATAGAACGCTGATATTCATATCCAATCTCGACGTCGATGAGATAGCTGAGAAAAATTTTCTGATCGAACATAAGCTCTATCAAAGGTTGCACAAAAGTCTTACGAGAAGGATATATATTTGCAAAAAATTAGATTCTTAGGAATTTCTCAGCATTCCTCAGTGTAACGTTAGCGTTCCTACAAGCATCGTAAAACTTCCTGACAGCAAGCATATCAGATTCGCTGAATCCAGTGTCGCTATTCGCAATAAATCTCTCATCTCCGTATTTATTTAAGATGCTGACCGCTTCATCCACACTCAACTTTCCCGGCTGAACTGTTAATCCAACGTAGTATCCCTTTTTTCGGATCATCTCTACTGTTTCGCTGCTCGCATGATCGATTACAGCCAAATCTTCCGGGAAAGATAGCTCATCCAGAATCTTCAGAGTTTTTTCGGTCATCGCAACCTTGTTTTTTCTCGGGGTGTGAATTATACATGGAACATCGAGTTTCTTTGCAAGCGAAAGTTGAGCTTTCAAAACTTCAATTTCCTTATCGCTTCCATCTTCGAGACCTATCTCTCCGAAAGCTACGTATCCGAAGTCGGTCTCCATGAATTCCAAGACATTCCTCCAATTTTGAGGTATGCATCTCGGATGGATTCCTATCGCTGCATATATCTCCATACCAGCTTTTTTCCCTCTATACGCTTCGAATTCAACAAGTTTCCTGAAGAGATCGATTAAGGTTTCTCCGTATCTCGGAACAATCGGATAGAAAGCACATGTTAAAGCTTTCTTTATTCCGTTTTCCGCCATGAATTTTAAGTCTTCGACGCTCCTACCTTCCGAATGGATATGGGTATCGAAAAGCTCCATAGATAGAGTTAGACGGAGATATTAAAAGCTTTCCTTAACATTTTTAAACAAACCATCGCTTCATCCAGCATGAGATATGAGAAGGTGAAACCACCGGAAGAGGGCGAGAGGATAAGGTATGAAGATGGTAAGCTAATAGTTCCCGATAATCCTATCATTCCGTATTTTGAAGGAGACGGGATAGGGAAAGACGTCGTTCCCGCTGCGATCAAGGTTTTGAATGCTGCAGCGGAAAAGATCGGGAAGGAGATCGTGTGGTTTAAAGTCTATGCCGGAGAAGACGCATACAAGCTTTACAGCGAATATCTGCCCGAAGATACTTTGAACGCTATAAGAGAATTTAGAGTTGCTTTAAAAGGGCCATTAACAACGCCTGTTGCATCAGGTTTCAGGAGCTTGAACGTTACGATCAGACAGAAACTCGATTTATATGCGAACGTTCGGCCCATATATTATCTCAAAGGGTTTCCGAGTCCGTTGAAGAATCCTGAAGTCGTTGATTTGGTAATATTCAGAGAGAATACGGAAGACGTATATGCGGGTATAGAATGGGCTAAGGGAAGCAAAGAAGCTTTGAAGCTCATAAGATTTCTCGATGAAGAGTTCGGTGTTAAGATAAGAGAGGATTCCGGGATAGGTATCAAGCCTATTAGTGAGTTCGCAACGAAGAGACTCGTAAGGCTCGCCATAAAGTATGCATTGGAAAACAACAGAGAGAGCGTTACATTGGTTCACAAGGGGAACATAATGAAATACACAGAAGGAGCATTCAGAGATTGGGGTTACGAAGTTGCGAGAGAAGAATTTGGAGAGAGGATTATAACTGAAGATGAACTCTGGAATAACTATGGCGGCGAGGTTCCGAAGGGGAAGATTGTGATAAAGGATAGAATAGCTGACAACATGTTCCAGCAGATTCTGACGAGGACAGCTGAATACGATGTTCTCGCGTTGCCGAATCTTAATGGAGATTACATAAGTGATGAGGCTGCTGCATTAGTAGGTGGCCTTGGCGTAGCACCCGGAAGCAACATAGGAGACGGAATGGGAGTTTTTGAGCCTATTCATGGCTCTGCACCGAAGTATGCTGGGCAGAACAAGGTAAATCCGACTGCAGAGATATTAACAGGTGCTTTGATGTTCGAATACTTAGGCTGGAAGGATGCAGCAGAGATGATAAAGAGAGCGATAGAGATGACAGTCGGCGATAACATCGTAACATACGATTTGCACAGACATAGAGGGGGGACGCTTGTCGGAACAAGAGAATTCGCTGATGCCGTCGTAGAAAGGCTCGATTCGATTTAAGGTGGAGCATGATCATATCGCTAATAGGAGGAACGGGAGATCTCGGAAGGGGTTTGGCTTTCAGACTAAAGCTTGCGGGATACAACGTTGTAATAGGATCGAGAATGAAAGAGAAGGCTGAAGCGATAGCGGAAAAGTGCAATGATATCGTAAGAAAGCTTGGAGGGGATGCGAATATAGCGGGTTTGAGCAATGAAAATGCTGCCGAGATATCTGATATCTCAATTTTAACTATCCCGTGGAAACATGTCTTCGAAACTGCTGAGAAGCTTAGAGATAAGCTTAGGAATAAGATCGTCGTCTCACCAGTAGTTCCCATGAAGCTTAGAGAGGGTAGATACGAATACACTCCTCCTGAAGAAGGCTCAGCAGCATTAAAGCTTGCCAAAATATTGAATGAGAGCAGAATCGTCGTAGCTTTCAACAACATCCCTGCTAAAAGGTTTGCTGACACAAATGAGATACTTGATTGGGACGTTATAGTCTGCTCAGATGACGATCATGCGAAGAAAACTGTTATGGAGATTGTTTCAAATATAAAAGGATTAAGAGCCTTAGATGGAGGTTCTTTAAAGAATTCAGCAATCGTTGAAGCCTTAACACCTCTTTTAATAAATATCTCAAGAAAAAATAGTTTGAATGACGCATGCATAAAATTTGTTTAGCTGAGCAGATGTGTTGCAAATTCGAATTCTTTCTCCGCTAATGTGAACTGCATAACCTTGCCATCCACTTTTATCTCCGGTCTCAGCAATATCTTAACTTTCGTTTTCTCTCCGTTCCTTATATGACTCACCCACCATTTTTCGAGCATCTTATTGTTAATTTCAGTTACAAGCCTTAGCTTAGCATCCGCATTAGGCTTGAGAATCGTTGAGACGTTATTTGAACCTTCAGCGACGGCAATTCCATTCATTTCAAGAAGATAGTTAAATCTGGTTATCGGAATAGGGATAGAGTTGTCGTTATGCACGATGACAGATGTAACTATCTGAGTAACGTTTTCATTAACCTCTCCCCATTCCGATTTAATCGACTTAATCGTTAAGCTCAGATAACCCACCTTTATCTTCTTCGGTGTTATAGAATTTATTTCGGATAGAATATTCGTTTTTATCTCCCTTTTTATCTCGATCGGGTATTTGAATTGAGTAACCATTAAATCGAAGACTAAGTATCCTTTAACTATCATCACCGATTTTTCACCGTTCTTTATATGGCTCACCCACCATTCGGGTATCTTATCGTTTTCGAGCTTCGTTGAGATGACTATCGTTGATTCTGAATTCGCCTTTAACTCAGCTTTTATTGCTGATCCTTCACCCATCTTTATGTTATTTAAGTAGATTTCTGTCAGAACATCTTTAAGAGGTAGTGAGATCGGATTTGGATTATAGACCTTAATCTTTGTCAGAATCTCGGTTGTATTATTAGTAACCTTCCCCCATTCGTTCGTTATTCCCCTGATCTCGGGCTTTCCAAGTTTCACATGCTGGATGCAACCGAACAGTAGTATCACCGCAAAAACAATCAATGCGGCTTTCTTCATATTGATTCTTAAGCATGCGATTTTATAACGTTTTTGCCCTTTTTAACTATATGGATAAGGTATCAGAAAATCTAAAAGAGCTTGCTTATCTAAATGTCTGTCATTAGTGCTGGAATGAAGAGGCTTTAATTCATTAAAAGTAATCAGGCTTTTCAGTATATAGTAACCTTCTTCCCACGCTTACGCTTAGTGTTTCCAATTTAGAAGCTTGCGAGGTAGGGTGTTCAATCCAAAGTTTCACGACAGCTATAAGTTCTAAATTCCACTCTTTTCTTGTTGGGGATTGATTACAAAATTTAAATCTAATCACTCGATACCTCTA
>CAZVXC010000116.1:0-4465 GCA_964631435.1 uncultured archaeon
ACATAGACGTTCGCAAACTTATCCCTGAATAATCTGATCTTGTAATTCCCTCCTCTAACTCTGATTTTCTTTATTTTTCTCTCACCTATGAGTGTTTCGATGTATTCTCTTCCCATTTCGTATTTCCTTTTCTTTCTAAACTTTCTGTAGAGCTTTCCCGTGTATTTCCTTTTGCTTCTCCCCTGCCATATCATAATATGCGGGATGCTATATTCAATTTAAATAGTTTGTGTTGCCTGAATTTTTTAAGCTCCAAGTCATATAACATGCGACGATCTCTGAATAAGCTTATAAAAAGATTAAAGCAGAAAGAGTGCGAAAATCACCGAAAAAAGGCCTGTCAAAAATATACCATCGAAAGTTCCGGCACCTCCTATGCTTGCTACACCGCTTCCTATCTTCTCGATATCTTTCAGATGCAGAATGTCGGCGCCGAATAGCGAGCCGAGAACACCGCATGAGAACGCAAGCTTAGGGATCATCAACTGGCTTAATCCAAAGATTTCGGCAGAGATGTATGCCGATAAAGCTGCAACGAGCGGAGGTATGAACATCGGAATCGCAATTCCGACGTGAGGTATCGGTTTCGCTGATAGGTAAGTTACCAGAGTTGTTAATACGAATGCTATCGCAAACGCATTCAGAGGAATAGTTGTCAGAAGCTTTAAAGATAGGATCGTCGGTATCACGCAACCTCCGACGTTAACAGCTATAACAATCTTCTTTCTCTCTCTTATAGCATACACCAATCCGAAGAAGCTGTATCTCCTCTCAACAACTTTCCCTTCTTTCTCTGCAATCGGGATGTTTATCAATGAGCCGATAACGATCATCAGAAATATCAGCAAGGTATCCTCTTTCGGCATATCGAAAACGATAGATAAAGTTTCGGTAGCCCCTATGACGAAGAGGAGTAGAAAAAAGGGCAGGAATACGAATATCAGGAATAGTGGCAGGATTAAGGGGGGAAATATGTATCTTCTCATTAAATTCTCTTCCTGTCAATTACGATGTAATCGGTTGCGGATCGGACATATTCGAACGGGATGATGTAATACCCGTTATCCTTTCTTAATCCGTGAATTTCGTTCTTGGGTTTGACTATGAGATTTATTAGGACGCCCGTTTTGTAATCGAATGTTATCGAGTGGACGACGCCTACTATTGTTCCATTCGATAACAGAACTGTTTTGTTAAGCAGTTTCCTCGCTAATGTCATCTGACATTCACCAAGAGATTTTTGAATTTTTAAATGTATAAAATTTTCGCTAACCGTATCCGAGCATAGCCTTCTCTCTCTTCTTGATCTCCTTAGCTCTTTCTTCAAATCTCTCGTAGAATGATATCATACTCTCTGTTATGCTTGGCTTGATTTTGCGTATGGCTTCGAGGAAATGTCTCATCTCAACCTTCTCAGCATTTATGTCCTCTCTTAAAGCCAGCATAACGGCTTCCCTGCATATAGCTTCGATGTCCGCTCCGACGTAGCCTTCGGTTATTGCAGCAAGCTCTTCTAAATCGACATCCTCCGCCAAAGGCATATCTCTCGTATGAATCTTGAATATTGCGTATCTGCTAAGCTTATCAGGTGGTCTCACATAAACAAGCCTGTCAAATCTTCCCGGCCTTAGCATTGCCGGATCGAGTATGTCTGGTCTGTTCGTTGCACCTATCACGATAACTCCGTCAAGCTCTTCCAAACCATCCATCTCTGTCAGCAACTGATTCACAACCCTTTCAACAGCTCTACTCCCTTCGTCAATTCCACGCATCTGAGCTATTGCATCTATTTCATCGAAGAAAATTATGCAAGGTGCAACCTGTCGGGCTTTTCTGAAAATTTTCCTCACAGCCTTTTCGCTCTCTCCGAGCCACTTGCTTAACAACTCACTACCCTTAACGCTTATGAAGTTCGCTTCGCTCTCGTTTGCGACAGCTTTCGCTATCAAAGTTTTGCCCGTTCCGGGTGGGCCATAAAGCAAAACTCCCTTCGGCGGTTTTATGCCGAATTTTTTGAACTTCTCTGGAAATCTGAGCGGCCATTCGACCGCCTCAATTATCTCCCTCTTCACATCCTCAAGCCCGCCGACATCTTTCCATGTAACCTTAGGAACTTCGACAAGAACCTCTCTCATAGCTGATGGCTCGATCTCTTTCAAAGACTCCTTGAAATCGTCCATCTTAACCTTCAACGATTCGAGAACCTCAGGAGGTATCTCATCTTCGTTCAAATCTATTTCCGGCAGAATTCTTCTCAGAGCTTTCATCGCAGCCTCTTTGCAGAGAGCTTCGATGTCAGCTCCTACGAAGCCATGAGTCTGATCGGCAATGTATCTCAGCATAGCTTTTATAACCTCTCTGTTGAGCTCTTCTCTTATATCTTCCGGCATTAAGCTATCAATAGCTTTCTTTATTTCCTCTTTCTTCTCTAAGTCCTTGACTTCTTCGATAAAAAACTCGATATCTCTATATCTCTCATCTCCATTCTCCTTTAGATTCTCTTTGAGAGCTTCGAGAGCTGGAAGTATGAATTCTAAGGAATAATCTGGCTCAAGAGGCATGTTTCTCGTATGAATCTGGAGGATTTCGTATCTTCCATCTCTATCTGGAACGCCTATCTCTATTTCTCTGTCAAATCTTCCGGGTCTCCTTAATGCTGGATCGACAGCTTCGATTCTGTTTGTAGCACCAATAACAATTACCTGCCCCCTTTCTTCGAGACCGTCCATTAATGCTAACAGCTGAGCAACAACTCTCCTCTCAACCTCTCCTGTAACCTCCTCTCTTTTAGGTGCTATTGAATCTATTTCGTCGATGAATATTATCGATGGAGCATTCTCTTTCGCTTCCTCAAATATCTCTCTCAATCTTTGCTCTGACTCGCCATAATACTTGCTCATTATTTCAGGCCCGCTTATCGGTATGAAGTGAGCGTCAACTTCATTTGCGACAGCTTTTGCGATCAAAGTTTTGCCCGTTCCGGGTGGGCCGTAAAGCAAAACCCCTTTCGGCGGATCTATGCCCAATCTCTGGAAAAGCTCAGGATGCCTCAGTGGAAGCTCGATCATCTCTCTTACAAGTCTAAGCTCCCTCTTCAATCCACCGATGTCTTCGTATGTAACGCTCGGAACCTGCCTCTTCACTTCTTCAACCGGCTTCTCTTTAAGCTCAATATTCGTGCTTCTCGAAACTATAACCACTCCTCCCGGCTTCGTTGAAGTTATAACGAATGTTAAGACATGCCCGAAGACTTCGACTCTTATCTTCTGTCCTCTGATAACTGGTCTTCCTTCGAGAATCCTTAGTAGATAAGCTTCACCTCCCATCAGCCTTATAGGCTCTGTAGGTGCGAGAACTATTTTCTCTGCTGTTTTTGCCGTAACTTTCCTTATTTTCACTCTATCATCTATCCCTACTCCTGCGTTGCTCCTTATGCTTCCATCTATCCTTATAACTCCTTTACCTCTATCCTCCGGATACCCCGGCCAGACTATCGCGGGAACCCTGTTTTTACCTATGATCTCTACGACATCTCCGCTCTGCAATCCGAGTTTCTCCATTACTTCCGGATCGACTCTCGCAATTCCCCTTCCGACATCTCTATGATAAGCTTCCGCAACCTTCAAATAAACTTCCTCCATACCATCACCTCCAAATTAATTTCCAGTAAATCTCACCATTCTTTCTTTCCTTTGCGATCATACCCTTTTTTTCGAGCATCTCAAACCTCTTCCTAATTTCATCATACGGAAGGTTGAATATCTGGGCAACCTTCTCAGGCGTGTTGAGACCTTTTATTATTCCATACATCACAACCTTATCTATATCCTCATCGAGCAATTTATCAAGCTCGACGATCATTCTGTCGATCATCCTATCGACTCTCTCGATTAGCTCTTGATGCAAAGCTCTGAAAGTCCTTTCGACCTCTTTCATCTTCTCGAAAATATCGATGCTTTCGAAGTTGTTCAATTCGTTGAGCATGTTTTTAACAGCCTCTAATACGTCTCTGTTTCCGCATTCCTTCTCCTCATAGCAGTTTATGCTGAATCTGTGCGGGGTTAAAGTTATATTTATGCTTATAGCTCTGTCAACGTAGTAATACCTCCTCCTGCCCTCTTCGTAACTCCTCACGATCCCCGCTTTTTCAAGCTTCTCTAGATGTTCTAAGACTACCTTCGGTGCCATTCTGAGCGAGTAAGATATCTCGCTAACGTAGCAAGGCTTTTTCGTTAGCAATTCTATTATCTTTCTTCTACTTTCGTTTCCCAAGAGATCCAAGATTTCCTCGACGTTATCTTTATCTCTGTTTACTAACATTCAGTTAGTAATTTTCACTAACTAATATATAAATTTTTCGGTATGCTATTTCTGCTGAGCTTAACAAACCTCTCTTAAGAGCTAAAATAAAAGATATATATTCAAAGAAATCTAAACTCTTACATGCGCTCAAAGGCTACTATAC
>CAZVXC010000117.1:0-4453 GCA_964631435.1 uncultured archaeon
AAATAATACTTCCTTCTACCGATAGCTTTGCATCCAATTAATTCAGCACGCTCAAGGATGTCTAAGTGATACTTCGCAGTTTTTCCATCCATTTTAAGCTCTTTCATTATCTCACTAACGCATCTCTCGCCTTTCGATTGCAATTTTAGGATTAACAATCTTTTCTTAGAGCCTATGGCTTTGATCAACATCAAGTATAAAATTCCTAAGAAATTTTATAAATCTTTTTTAGCTGTGATTAAACATGGTAGAGGTTCCGACGCCGAAAAGGAATAGGATAGAGATAACGGATGAATTCGAATTTGAAACTTACGTATCTAAGGAAGAACTGATCAAATTTTTAAAAGGGATAGTCGAGCAGCTTGAAGCTGGAAATGGGATTACCTTAAGCTCAGAAGAATGGGAGGTGAAATTCGATTTCACAGAGCCTATAGAAATCGAGATCGAATATGAGAGGGGTAAGAAAAAACTTAAAATCGAGGTTGAGTTCAGGCAGCACTCAAAGATTAAGGCTTAGCCTTATTTCTATTTTTTCCCTTGCCTAATATCCGAGTTCCTCTAATCTTTCCCTCAGAATTCTGGCGGAGTTCTTCAAAGCCTCAAGCTCGTTTTGTGGTAACTCATATTCCGGTATCTTTTCAATTCCGTTCTTGCCTAAGATCACGGGAACACCTAAGGCAACGTTCTCAATCCCGTATTCTCCTTGCAAAACGACGCTTGTCGGAATCTCCTCTTTCGTATCATTGACGACAGCGTTAACCATTCTGTAGATCGCAACAGCGGGACCGAAAATCGTTGCACCCTTCCTCTTGATGACTTCTGCGGCGACGAATCTAACCTGCTCCAATGTTTTCTCCCGATCCACTTCGCCGTCGAAATCGGCGGTGCTCCACATTATGAACATGCTGTCCCCATGCTCTCCGATAATCCAAGCTTTCCTGATATTTCTCGCTCCCTGTGCATGAAGCGTTGCTCTGAGTCTTGAAGAATCAAGCATGTTACCCATTCCGAATACTTCGTTTCTCGGCTTTCCTGTTTCCTTCCACATTATATAAGTCATCACATCCATAGGATTTGTTACGACGAGGATCTTGCTTTCCGGTTCACTTTCCATAATTTTTTTGGCAACATCTCTTATGATTCCCGCATTCTTCGTTGCCAAGTCGAGCCTCGTCATTCCGGGTTTTCTTGCTAAGCCTGCAGTAACAACTATTATATCGCTTCCTTTGAGTAGAGAATAGTCCGTTCCTCCAACGATCTTCGGGAACTTGTTCATTCCGGCTGCCGCATGAGTGAGGTCCATAGCTTCTCCAACTGCTAAATCCTCAACAATATCAACGAGAGCGATCTCATCAACATCGAGATTTAATAGACATGCAAACGCCGCTGTTGCACCAACCCTTCCCGCTCCAACAAATCCCAGTTTCATGATTGAGCGTAAGGCTGAGAGGTTATTTAAAGCTTATCTAATTTCAGTCCTCTCAACCTCCTTATCATCTCCGGGATATTTATTTTTAAAGGGCAAATTTCCATACATTTTCCGCAACCGATGCATAAAAACGGTTCAGAATCTCTGTTCGTTATGTAATCCCATATAACGCCTATACCTCCGTGATATATCTTCCCCCAATTCGCATTTAAAACAACGTATGTGGGGCATGAGAAAAGGCATGCACCGCATCTCAAGCAAAACAACGCCTCTCTGAACTCGCTATCTCTTGCTCTCAACCTTCCATTATCCACTAAAACAATTCCAACCTTCTCTGGCCCATGCAACCCGTATATGATTCTTTTCTCAACATCTCCGCTCTTACTCTTCCCAGAAATAACGTTGAGATAAGATGTCGTTTTGTATCCGGCGGAAAGCCATGTCAGTCTTGCGACTTTCGAAGCTTCCTCAAAGCTGTTAACAATCTTTTCGATTCCGACGAATATAAGATGCTTTCTTGGTAAAGATGAAACGAGTCTAACATTCCCTTCGTTCTCTATTATGAACACCGAACCTTCTTTGGCTGCGACAACATTTGCTCCGCTTATCCCGCCGTCAGCGTTTATCATCTTCTCTCTAAGGATTCTTTTAGCCTTAGCTTTAAGCTCTTCTACGCTATTCACCTCAAGCAACTTCATAGCTTTTTCCGCTGAGATATGTATCGCTGGCATCGTGAAGTGTCGTGGTTTATCTTTCGCAACCTGAACTATGAAGTCTCCGAGATCGGTTTCCCAGACTTCCTTTCCCTTGCTCTGCAAAAACTCTCTAAGCTCAATTTCATGTGTAACCATGGATTTCGATTTGACTATAAGCTTGCAATCTTCAAAGAACTCCTCAGCCACTTTCCTCGCTTCTTTCGCATCCTTCGCAAAAAACACATCGAAGCAATTCTTTTCGAGATTGATCATAGCCTTCTCAATAAGGCAGTCGAGATTTGATATAGCATCCTCTTTTATCTTCCTAACCTCTTCAGAAAGCTTCTGGAACTCAGAATTAACTATTAACTCCCTTCTTTCCTCAACATTCTTTGCTGCAGTTCTTACACTCACAAGCTTTCCATGCGTAAGATAGAAATAACCTTTTCGCATTGTGTTACACAGGTGAAAATCATGGAACTTAAGGAATTAAGATTTGGAACAGAGCTTATTAAGAGGGGTTTTGCGAAGATGCAGAAAGGTGGAGTCATAATGGATGTAACTAACGCTGAACAGGCGATAATTGCAGAAGAGGCTGGTGCTGTTGCGGTTATGGCATTGCATAAGGTTCCAGCGGACATCAGAGCAAGCGGAGGAGTTGCAAGGATGGCTGATCCGAAGAAGATTCGGGAGATAATGGATGCCGTAACAATTCCTGTGATGGCGAAGGTTAGAATTGGACATTACGCTGAAGCGAGAGCTTTGGAAGCTTTAGGTGTTGATATGATCGATGAGAGCGAGGTTTTAACTCCGGCAGATCCCTTCTATCACATTGATAAAAGAAAATTCACGATCCCGTTTGTTTGCGGTGCAAGAAGCTTAGGTGAAGCTGTCCGAAGGATATACGAGGGAGCTGCGATGATAAGGACCAAGGGCGAAGCGGGAACGGGGAATGTGATTGAAGCTGTAAAGCACATGAGATTGATGAACTATGCGATCAGCAGAGTTGAAAAGATGGACGATAACGAACTTTACGATCTCGCAAAGAATTACGGCAAAGCTTATCTGAAGTTGCCGAATTTTGTTGCGGAAGAAATGAACATCAAGCTTGAGGAGGATGTAATTGTTTACGAAGAATACACCTTAAGCGAAGTAATAGACGGGATTTACGATGTTCTAAAAGACGTTAGAAAACTTGGAAGATTGCCTGTGGTTAATTTCGCCGCAGGCGGTGTTGCAACTCCCGCTGATGCGGCATTCATGATGCAACTCGGTGCAGATGGAGTATTCGTCGGATCAGGGATTTTTAAGTCCTCAAACCCGCCGGAATTTGCGAAAGCGATTGTTGAAGCTGTTCAGCATTACGATGAACCTGATGTGATCGCAGAAGTGAGCAGAGGACTTGGCGAGGCGATGAGAGGTCTTGAGATTTCTGAGCTTGAGGTTAGAATGCAGGAGAGAGGGGTTTAATTCAGTAAACATTTATCTCATTTTAATAATAGTGAATTAACACTAAGAAAATCCTCATTTTACAAGTATTCACGTAAATATGGTTTTTTATAATCCTAAGATGGGATTTCTTAGAGTTTTCAATCTCTTTTCTTCGTCTCGGATATTGCACTAAATTCAGCAGAAGGTTGTCCTTCAAAAGTATAGCACTTAACATCTCCAACGATAGCTTCTTCAACGTTGACGAGATCGAACTCTTTGAATTTCTTTGACGTTCAAAATCATTACTAACGATTTTCACATTTTTCAAAAAGTCCTTTATTGCTTCAGCCTCTGGTTTATCATCTCTCAAAACTTCTTCCTTAACTTTTCCGGTTACATAAATTTCGTCAAACGTCTTTAGTAAAAAGCTTAGATAATTTAATCTTGCCAGTCTAATTAATACTGACGAATCTAAAATAGCTTTAGAGTTCATATCTTCTATAGACACCGTATTTCCTCAAAATTTCGTCGATTTCCTACTCCGATACATTTAACATTCGCTTGAGTTCGGATAACGTTATTTTTCCTTCTTTATACCTTTCTACAGCTATTTTTTCTTTCGCCTCTTTTAGAGCTTTAATTAACGTTTCTATAACCTCATCGTATCCTACCAATTCCGAAATTGCAGAAAGTTCTTCTTTAATTCTTGGGTCTTGGTGTATAGAATCTATCAGAGTCTTAGCTTCTAACATAATATCACTGTATTGCTACTGTCAATGGTTACTATTAACTAACAGCGGCATCATTTTGGTGTTATAAATTCTTGCCTTTCCTTAAATATTGATCGAATCCCTTTTAGTTTCGCATTGAATTCTTTTTTCTAATCTCCATTCTCATC
>CAZVXC010000118.1:0-4432 GCA_964631435.1 uncultured archaeon
CTATTTAGTAAATTCAAAATTGCAATCTCTGAATGATGATTGAGTGTGTGCAAGAAAAATTTTTAGCTTTTTTCTCAAAGCGGGGTTTATGGATACCTCGAACATAAGTTTTGCAGCAATAGCAGTATTCTCCGCTGTAATGCTGACGTATAGATGGCTATCACTCTACGGAAAAATGGATTACATAGTGAACTTTTACGCTGCATTACTCGTTGCAGCAATTGTGGTGTTAATAATTAAGAAGTAATCCGCTGTTGCAGAGCTTTACAGTCGTTATCTCAGAATCCCTCATCTCATCGAGAACCTTCTTTATCTTCAACCCACTGTTGCGGATCAAATTGAAAGCTTTCTTGCAGTCTATCTCTCCTTCAAGTTCGGTAACACCGAGTATTACTGCGAGGGGATTTCTGAGCTTATCTGCTAAGTATTGAAAATGGTTGAGATTAGCTTGCAATTGATTGAATGCAACTTCCAACTTAATTTTCGTCTCAAGATTGTCTAAGGCTTTTGATAGAACGAAGACCATATCTCTTAAGACTTGCAACGTTTCCTCACAGATATTATTTCTCGATTTGAGAAAGAAATAGATCGTGGATGTTTTGGAATAGGGAATCATAATGAGATAATCGTGTTCGACGTCGCATTTACAATTATCGTGAGGTATTACGGAAATAGTTCTCGGATGAAAGCCGAGATATCTGCACGGTGTAACATCCTCTTTCATCTTGCTGTAAACGCCGGAAGAATCGATAGCAACGACTGCCGTGCAACTTTTAAGCTCGAAAATTTGCTCACAAAAGAAATTAATCATTTCTTCCCTTTTCTGAAATAACCAAATTTGACTTGAAATTTCGAACGCTTTGAATAGAAGCTCGTTCAGATATTTTAATTTACTCATGAGATTCACCCTGCCAAGCCCTTGAGCCTTTGTAGCGTTTCTCTTAACTCTGTTTCAAGCTCCTCTGCTGAAAATTTCTTGCCCTTAAGGTCTCTCAGCAGATCGATTTCCTCCTCTTCTTTTACTTCAACCTCCTTAGCTAAGCTCGAAATTAAGTCATCCTCTTCATCGAAGGAAATTTCCTCTTCGCCTTCCACATCTTCATCGCTCTCAGCATCAAGCGTAATCTCTTTCTCGATGTCCTCTGTATCTATATCCCCATCCTCTCCCAGCTCCGGCAGTTCTGGAAGCTCAGGTAGTTTCGTTTCATCATTTTCATCGCTCTCAGGAATTTTTATGCTATCAGCGGTCTCCATTTCATTTAGCAAGTCCTCTTCAACTGTAACATTTTTCGCAGCATCTTCCAGAGGGACTATTTTTTCAGCAACCTCCGTTTTCTCAGGCTTTTTTATGCCTTCAGAAGCCACTTTGTCGAGCTGTTCGTCTATCTCCTTCATTTTTTCCTCAGTCTTCTTTCTTTTAAGCTTTGGAAAGCTAAGCTTTCCAATGCTAACTTTCTTGAACACCTGAGGTATTACTATCGCACCTCCGGCAAATGCTAAGCCGGCCAAAATCTCCATCATCTCAGCCACCTCCGTTTATTACCCAAACCGCCCACTTATTTCTGAAAAAGCCGAAAATCGATCTAAAGTCCGCTAAGGAATTAAAACTGTATGCTATCTTGAACTTCGTTTCATTTTTCGGAACGACAAAGACTATCCTGCCCTCAACTTTCCCTCCTTTTTTCAGCTCTTTTAAATCAAGGGCATCTTGGAATGAATGCGTTAGAACGCTGTATGTGTATATGTTGCCCTTCGAATCTGCTACTATAAAATCGTGTGCGGTAGGATAGATCGTTCTGTTGCCGTTATTGACGATTCTAACGTATATCACCAAGAACTTGTAAGATTTCGGTGCTATTCCGTAATTGACGTCTAACGGATAGAACGTGCTAAATTCCCTTAAATCTTCTGAGAATTTGGCTTCGATGACCGTAACATTTATCCCTTTGTATTCCGCAGATTCTCCGATCTTGCGGTAGATTTCATCATTCTTTTGAAAATTAAGATTATTGAGGATCGGTAAATTGCTCGTGTTCAGAATCGAGTTTATCTTTCCGCTTATATTAGCGAAATCTGCACCTATATTAAGGTTCTTCAGAGGAAGAGCCGATTTGCTTATGCATCCGAAAAGCAGTATGGATGCCAGCAGAGCTATAGCATATTTCTTCATCTCAACCCCCCTCCATGAATGATGGGAAAGAGAATACCCAGTTGACGGCTGGAGGAATGATTATTAAAAGCAAACCGGATATGATCATAAGAATGCTACCGTAGAAATAAAGCATGTAATTAGCACTACCTTTAACTATCTTCAACGAAATCGAGTTCGCAAATATCAGAATTATGCTTATAGCAAGGGCATAAATATTGAGCAATCCAACGGGAACATTGCCAAATAAACCCAAATTTAATCCGTTCACAGGAACCCTATTAAATATATCCGTAGCACTACCTATGCTTGACATCTGAGACTGAAACATCGTGGAGATAAGTGTTGTGAATCTGTTGAGTATGCCAGTTATAAATAAAACCAATCCGACCATCGAAGCGTGCAACGGTATTACGAGGTTTGTGAAACCGCTCGATATCAAATCCCTCTTAAGTCTCAGCAGAACCATCTCAAGATTCGATGAGCCGACTATCTCACCTATGACATTCGCATCCCCTCCCATATCGGATGCATCAACGAAAATTCTCGTGAGCTTGTTTATTAGATAGCTGCCAGTTTCGCCTATGAACTTCTCCCACGATAACTTTGGATCTAAGCCCATGGATAGCCTTTTATGCAATCTTATTACGGAATCTTTCAGCTCGCCCAAGTTTTTCACATCGATCCTCGCCAAAGCTTCAGCCATCGTAACTCCCGCACCTGATACGATCGCACCTAAACCTCTTATAACGCTTGTAAAAGCTTCATCTCTCTTGCTCACTTTCTTATCATCGGTTCTCCCGATTATTCCTAAGGGAAGCATAATCAGACCGCTTATAACCAAACCGAGACCTTTCGCATCTAAGCCCGCTATTTTCATGGTTGGATTGAACATAGAAGGGATCACCGAGATTAACAATAGAGCAATCAATGCGAGAGGCAGTAGGAATATTTGCAATCTCGAAATCATAATCTGTTCCTTCGATTTTATCGGTAAATCGTGTATCTTCGCATCTTTCGGAGTGGCTTTGTAGAGCATGAATACGCCGAAGAGGGAGAAGGTTAAGCATGCGAGAATTGCTGATAATATCATTGTAAACGGATCGCTGCTGCGATATATTACGACTGACAGCAGTATGACAACTGAGATAAGCGTTGTTGAGACGAGAATTGATACGTAAGCATCGGTCCACTTTCTCAGACTCTCAAGACTCCTCAAATATTCATCTTTTCTAACAGTTTTGAATGTTCTCCACTCTCTCTCCAAGAATTCCTCATCCGGCTCGCCTGCTGAGATTGCGTTTGCGAACCTATTTAACAAATCCTTCAACCTCTTATGTTTAACTTTTTCCGCAATTAATTCGCACGCAGTTGCATAATCGTAATGCCACTTTTGCGTTAAATCCCTAATCTGCCTGAAGTATTTGCTTGGGGCATATTCAGTATTTTCGGAAACCATCTCAAATATTCTATCTCTGCTTAAATTTGCCGTCGAAAGCGATGCCATGTAAGTTAGGACGAAGAGGAGATCGTTATCCATTAATTTCTCTTCACTTAACTTCTTGAAATTCCTGAAAATCTTAAAGAAATTATTGAATACCGAAATTCTTCCGCTTCCGAAAGCGGCTGTGAACTTCGCTTTCTTAAACTCCATTATTCCACCTTAGACTTTGATATTAAGCAATCCACTCTTCTGAATCTTCGCCAATGTCCTGAAGAACTCGTAGAAGTCTGTTACCCCCTGTTCATGCAACTTCTTCAGAATCTTAGCTCTTTTTTCGACTTCTTCATAAATTAACTTCTTCTTATTCGGGGGAATTCCTAAGCGGGTTGCAATCTTTTGCTCAAGCAAATACGAGCTTCCGTATCCTGTAAATACGTGGGTATCCGTAACGGGATCCCACTGGAAGACCTCAATAAACGAAACTCCACCTTTCTGAGGGTTGTAACCGACAATCTCACTCACGCTCAAAACTCTTCTGACGAGTTTCCCATCTGGTCTTCTTACAGCGCTTTGAATGACGACGAAGTTCAGATTATCTATGAACGTCTTGGGGACGCTTATAGGTTCGGTTGTCAATCTTTGAATCAGCTTCTCAACAGTAGCGGCGTGGAAAGTTGACATAACTGGATGCCCCGTTTGCATGGCTTGGAACGCTATGTTTCCTTCGACACCTCTGATCTCACCGACAAGTATATAATTAGGTCTCTGTCTCAAAGCTGCCTTAAGCAAATCGAACATAGTAACATCAGAACCGCTCCCTTCTCCGAGAGAGCTACCTC
>CAZVXC010000119.1:0-4430 GCA_964631435.1 uncultured archaeon
GAATTAAGGTGCATAGTAGGGAAGAATGAATGAGGGAGATGAGATAACTAAGGTTTTTAGGGATTTGATGGAGAAATCTTGTGAAAAAAACTAAGTTAAAAAAGTAAAGTTATGATAACTATGTGAACTTCGAATTCAGTTGAGGAAGAATACAGATCCGGGAATTCTCGTGAGAAGAGAGGCTATAGATGTTTTGATCCATTCTCGCAGTGACTTCGAGAAAAGGATAGGTATTTCGCAGTTCGTGAAACTACTAAGCTTTATTTATTTAAGTGATGCATATCCAATAGAATGCATGTTTCCTAACCATAAAAACATACGATTTAAGAGGCTCTCCCATGCGGAAACTAAAAAACCACAGGATCATTTCACATCAAAGAAAAAACAGCATACTTCAAGATTGGCTTGAATAAAAATAACAAGACCTGCTTAAAAAATGCTCCTATCAACAGAATATTTGAGATGGAATCAACGAAAATAGTTATCCACATCGGATAACAAGAGAGTGTATGGCTTTTCCCTATCAAGCTACTCTGCACCTAAATCCTCATTACGCTTAGAATTTTAGATTCCCACCTGACGATATACTAACGATAAGTTAACATAACAATTCGCATCAAAAAATTTTTAACCTCGTTAATCGAAGCTGAGATATGTTGTATGAGACTGTAAAAATGCGTTGGGGACGATTGCATGAGGCTTAGAATTGAAATAGCGATTGCTACCCTTATATTGTGTGGTGTAGCTCTCGGATACTTCGAATCTGCTTCGGATGTTTTCCCACCTCAGATTTCATCTTTCGATTCAGCTATAATGCTTAAAATAAATCCCGGAATTTTAAATCCCACTCTTAACACAATCTTCACAACAGCAACATATTTCGGAAGCACATTGGCGATAGCATTATTCGGTATCGGTCTTTATGTGATCGGATATAAGAGGGAGGGAATACTCGTATTGGCATCTATCGTCATAGGTGTGGTAATAGTGGCTCCGCTGAAAGTTATCGTCCATCGTCCACGCCCTTATTTGACTATTCACGAAGTCATACCGCTTGTGAAAGAGTCTGGGATGAGTTTTCCGAGCGGACATTCCGAAAGGGCATTTGCTTTGGCAAGCGTCTTATCCAATGGGAGAGCAAGGAAAGTAGTGCTATATGCCTATGCTCTTCTGATCGCTTTCAGTAGAGTATATATCGGAGTCCACTACCCACTCGACGTCGTCGCCGGAGGAGTTATAGGCTGGATTGTCGGCAAATTAACACTCAAAATGGAGAGCAGATTAAGCTTTCTCAGCGGGAAATAGTTCATAAAATCTCGAAAGCAACTAATTTATAGCATAGCTATTATAATAATCCAGCTAAAATAATCCGTATATCTCCTTTCCACATTTCCAGCATTTGCCGTCTTTCAACCTTATATCCAAGATTCTGTGCGATCTTCTGTTTATCAATAACTCTCCGCAATTTGGACAGAATGTGTTTTCGTATCTGTGCATAGGAACGTTACCTATGTAAACGAATTCTACGCCCTCCTTTTTCGCAATCTCAATCGCCCTCTCTATTCTCTCCACAGGCGTTGCAGGTCTGCTGAAAAGATATGCCGGGAAATATCGTGTGAAATGCAACGGAACTTCGTTACCCAAATATTTCAGATGGTTATTGACTATTTCTGCCACGCAATCAACACTGTCGTTCAAATCTGTTATTAAAAGATTCACAATCTCAACGTGAATTCCGAGTTTCTTAGCTTTCTCCGCAGTTCTCCAAACGAATTTAGCTTTTCCCCCACAGATTTCGTAAACATGCTCATCACCCTTTACATCAATATTAATCGCATCAAGTCCCGCATCTCTTAACATCTTCAATGCTATTGGAGTTATGTAGCCGTTCGACACCATAGTGTTGAAGAGACCATTCTCCTTTGCAATGGGAAACAAATCCAGCAGAAACTCGAATAGTAATGTTGGCTCATTAAAGCTCGCACAAGTCGCAGCATCTCCATACGATTTCGCCATCTCAACAATCTCATGGGGCATAACAGCATTAAAGCTCATCGGAGGTTTCGCTTTAGATATATGCCAGTTCTGGCACCATGGACAGTCGAGGTTGCAAGAGTATGTTGAGAATGTTATAGCAGTCTTTCCGGGTAGAAAATGGAAGAAAGGCTTTATTTCCATAGGTCTGCTTTCAATCGCACTCAAATTTCCGTATGTTAGCGTATATAGCTTCCCATCTTTGTAGAATCTCGCCTTACATTTACCAAATTCCCTGATCTTGCAGAACTGCCAGCATAATTGACAGACAATATGGTCTTTAACCCTTCTGTATGCTTTTGCTTCATACATATTCTATAACTTTCTCAAATTCCCTTCTAAGTTTTTCCTTTTTGTAACCCACATCTATCCTATCCCATGGAAATTCGGAATCGAGATCGAAGCTTCCGAGATACCTCGCTATATCCGTCTTCAATATCCTGTTCAGTCCCATTTTTCTTCTTAGATTCGAAGCAACATCTGAATCTCCTCTCGAAATTATCGTTTGGATTGCGAAGTTCTCTACACTTTCAACGTTCACCTCGCATATCTTCCTCAACTTCGTCATAAGATACCTTCTCTTTTCTTTAAGCTCCTCTATATTCTCTTTAACACTTTTTTCCATGCATCCGCCGAACGGAAGCCATTGAAAAGGCGTATGCGGTTTCGGGACGAGAGGGTTTATCGAAACACTAACCTTTTTTCCCATACTCCTTATCTTGCAAACGAGGTTAACTATTCCGTCGAGATCGCTTTTGCTTTCGAAAGGCAAGCCGAACATAAAATATAGCTTAACCTTCTCCGCCTCCGAAATCTCGACAGCATTCAAAATGTCCTCTTCATCGATTCCTTTATTCAAAATCCTCCTTAACTTCTCGCTTCCAGCTTCGGGTGCAAGCGTGAGTGTCTTAACCTTAAGAATCTCCGCCATCTCCTCATCAAATCTGTCAGCCCTGATGGAAGAAGGAGAGATTTCGTATCCCAAATTGCTAAGATTGGCAATTATTTCTTTGAACTTAGGATGATCCGTAGGAGAAGGGGCGATTAAAGCTATTTTGTTTGAGAATTTCTTGTTAATCTCCGCTATCTCAACAATCTCCTCTTTTTTCCTCCACCTCGCAGGCCTGTATATCTGCCTGACTATGCAGAACCTGCAACCTCTGTAACAACCTCTCCCTATTTCTATCAGAACAGCCCTTCCGTATGCGTTATTCGAAATTATCTGCTGCTTCATCTCTCCGTCAAATTCTGCGATTCGTCGCTTCTTCGAATGGGGATAAAGCCCTTCGACATCTTCATCCCTCAAAATCCTCTCAACGACATTCTCAACCTCTCCTATGAAGAATCTATCGAAAAATGGGAAATAAGGAAAGGGATTTTCTGTGATACATGGCCCCCCAACGATTTTCATTCCGTTAAAATGTCTTAGAATCTTCAATGCGTTAAAATAATCTTCCTCATACTGAATAGATATTAAAGCGATATCGAAGTCTCTCAGATCGCCGCCACTCTCAACGCTTCTTAAGCCGTTAAAAACATCCGTATAAAATCTCTCAGCTATGAAATCCTCACTTCTGTTTACCTCGTAATATATCCTCTGCAATCCCAAATTAGTTATCCCGCCGACGTATCTGTTCGGATAAATCAAAGCTACCTTTTTCAATCCGGTTCTGAATTTCTTAAAAAAAGGGTTAAATTCGATCATTCCATAGCTTTGCTTCCCCTCTGCATGGCAATCTTTCCCGTCCTCGAAACCTCCTTTATGCCGAACTGCCTCATGAGATTTATAAAAGCATTTATCTTATCCTCATCCCCCGTTATCTCAACTATTAAAGAATCCCTCGCAACATCAACAATTCTACCTCTGAATATGTTTGCGATCTCTATGATCTCTCCTCTCGTTTGAGGATTCGCATTAACTTTGATCAAAGCAAGCTCCCTCTCAACGGAATTTGTTGAGACATCGCTAACTTTCAAGACCTCTACGAGTTTGTTTAGCTGCTTAGTAACCTGCTCTATCATCTTGTTATCCCCGCTCACAACGATGGTCATCCTCGAAATGTCATCTCTCTCAGTTATTCCGACTGCTAAGCTCTCTATGTTAAATCCTCTCCTCCTGAATAGCCCGGCAACTCTCGCAAGAACGCCCGGTTTGTTCTCAACGAGTGCAGCAATTGTATGCCTCATTTTCACACCTCCTCATCTATAATTTCATGTAAAGCCGCACCGGGCGGAACCATAGGATAGACTTTCTCAAGAATGTCAATCCTGAAATCTATGACGACAGGTGCGTCGATCTCGAATGCATCCTTTAGAGCATCTTCAACCTCACTACTCTTCTCCACAACCATCCCAACAGCGCCGAAGCCTTCGACTATATCCTTTATACTTAACTC
>CAZVXC010000120.1:0-4388 GCA_964631435.1 uncultured archaeon
GCCCGACACCGATTGAAAAGCTGTTGTAATAGACAACGACATCATTCGGCTTTATTCTCTCATCAGCTTTTATGACGCCTTTCGAAAATATCGTTCCTTTAACATCAAAATCCTCTATTTGAACAACGTAAGCACCTTTTTTCAGGAGATATTCTGCGAGTTCATCATAGACATCGAGATTCCCGAGCCTCATATCTACCCTTGCAACTCTACGCTTTTTGTAGAATTCGAGATTCGGATACCTCCCCTTAGCAATCTCGACATCGAACTCAACACCGAATTGATAGAGAAGCATGTGCCTGAAAATTTCCTTATAGAGGTCGAATTCCTCTTTTTCAGCTCTTCTTAAATGCTTTCTTAATTCATCCATGCTCTCAGCAATTTTTATATCGATCCCCGCTTTCTGTCCGGCTTTCTCAACAACCTTTTTGTAACCGTTATGAACGTAGGCAATCACATCCTCGAATTTCTCGATCAGCTTTGAGAGATGGCGAGCAACGAATTCAATCTCCCAATCGCTCCAGATGCCTGTTGTTGGGGTGTCGTAAAATGCAATTGGATATATAAGCTCAAGTTCTCTCGGCGCAACGAATGGAGAGGAAACTATTATCTCATTTATTCCCCTTACAAGTTCGCCTAATGCCGCTCTTATTTTTCTATGGGTTTTTGAAATGAGATAGGGTTTTTTAGCTGAGCATGGAAGTATTAATGCCGTTGAAGATACGGGGTCATAGATCTCCTCAACTCTCTCAAAATAATATCTTACCTCAGGTCTGTGGAATGAATCCTCTGATGTCGGATAGAGCTTGGATCTCTTGAATCTCGCAAAATCTTTTATTTCGGCATTCGCATCGAACAGTCTTAGCATAGCTGTCATTTCAGGATTCGTCCTCACGCGAGACTCCACAAGCTCCCTCAGATTTTCGCTTCTTATCGCTTCTATAGCGAGCTTAAGCTCCCTTTCAAGCATATTCGTGTTATGGTCGGTAAGAAAATAAAAATCAGACTTGTATTCTTCCCTCTTTTTACAAGCTTCACAGTTGCACGGCAATGTTTTGAGCTTATCCAAATCGAATTCTCCAAATTCCGTCAGATACACGCCATCTTTTGCTTTTCTCAAAGCTAAAGCGTTATCGAAGAAATCTCCTCCCAGATATATAAGCAGGGATACGTTCTGGGGGGTTGCGAAGGATGAGATGTATATGGGTGCATGAGTTTTTGATCGAAGCTCGTATATGCTGCTAAAACTCTCCTTCAAAGATAGCGAAATCGGAATTATCTTCTTTATCTCTCCCTCCTTTCTGAATTCCTCGAACAACTCAGGCTTAATTTTCTTCAGCACCTCAGGCATCTTTCTCTCGATGTTAAACTTGAAATCCTTTCTCAGATCTATGATGTAAGGTGTCTTTAACCCGTTGAATTCGCAAATCCTTGCGAAACCATCCTTCTTTTCAACCTTCAACATCCCCAAGATAACTCCTCCATTTTTCATCCAGAACGAACTTTATTTTCTTATCTCTATTCTTCTCTATGAACTTCTTAACTCCTTCGACAGCTAAAACATACGCTTCCTCATCAACATCTTCCGGCATTTCCGCATGCCCGGCAGGATAGCTTTCGAGCAATTCAGCCGGAACTATTCCGAAAGCCGGCTTTAAGTAGAAATCCGCTTTTACACCGAAATCTGATGAGATAACGATCTCTTTTTTATCCACGCTTACGTTTAAAACCTTCTCCTGATGTCTCTTTATAGCAGGTCTCAGCAGACTTTCCCTTCCGAGATAAAAAAAGACCTTCTTCATTGAAGGATCGCTCTTCTCAACCAGATCGTAGTAATTTTTTATTTTCCTCCAAGCTTGGATCAAGTATGGATGACCTCTAATTCTTCTTTCAACGAATTCGAAAAGTTCGTTATTCTTTATAGCCTGTTTTATCTTTCTGATCTCTTCAAAACTTATGTATAGATTGTGTTCCGCTATTATTCTCGCTCTCTCATCTTTCTCCATCCTTCTAAGCTCTTTTGGCGTATATGATAAGCAGACCGGGCAGCTACACGGGAAATACTGAATCTCTTCGAGTTTTAACGTCCCGTGAGGAGTCAAATACCTATCGTCTTTCGCAAACAATGCGTATGCGGCGGAATCGAAAAGATCGATTCCGAGAGCGGCGTAAATTGCAAAAATCATCGGATGTCCGGCTCCGAAAAGATGGACAGGCTTGTTTGAGGGTATAATGGATTTTACCTCAAGAACTATCTCAGACACATCAGCGAATCTGTATGTATCGAGCAGAGGGACTACGCCTCCTATGGCGAAAACATCTCCTTTTATCTTAGATGCCTCTATCGCCGAAAGCCTTCTTAAATCTTTGTGAGTTGAACCCTGTATCGGAATCGATAGCAATCTTTCATCACAAATTTTTTCAGCCTCCTTTTCCCTCTTTATAGTCTCTTCCAGATCATTTTTTGCTGTAAGATAATCAGCATCTGGTGGCGTCGGTATATCGAGAGGTGTTACTATATCGCTTCCGATCTCATTCTGAAATTTTACGATTTCGTAATTGCTAACATCTATATCGCCGTAAACCATAAGCTGGTAGCTTCCGCTATCCGTCATTACTGGAATATCAACACCTATGAGGGAATGAATGCCTTTTTTCAATGCTTTTTCTCTCAAATCTTTAGTTTTGTAGATTATGTAGGCGTTCGTTATTACGATTTCAGCTCCAAATTTCTTCATCTGCTCAGCCTGAATGAAATTTATGTTCGGGTTTATGACGGGCATTAAAGCAGGGGTTTCAATAACGCCGTGAGGCGTGGAAAGCTTGCCGATCCTTCCCATTACGTCTTTCGCAACTATTTCGAACATCAAGCTCAATAAAGCGGGAAGTATTTAAATTTTACATTCGCAAAGCTATTTTTAAACGTGAACTGTTGCTTGAGATTGCTTAGCTGAGTTATAATAACGCTATAGCTTAAGCTTTTGATCAGTCTATAATTATTCGGGGCATCTTAGCTAACGTTTCCGTGAGCTATCTATTGCGTAAGCTATCGCATCACCTCTCGCAATTATCTCCCTGCCTCTTGTAACCTTAATCTCGCAAAACACAATTTTTCTACCGTGAGCAATCTTAGCCTCAGCAATAAGTGTGTCTCCTTTGTATGCTGCCCTGTAAAAATCCATTCTTATCGAGATCGCCGCTCTCTCAACGTTATCCGAATTTGCAGCGAGCGCAAATGCGAAATCTGCGAGAGCCGTTATGTATGAGCCATGTGCTGTTCCATGAAAATTCAAAAATTCCTCTTTCACGACTCCTTTAACTTTCGCATATCCGTCAGAAACTTCGATTATCTCAGCCTTAAGGAACTTCCTGAAGTTATCTCCGAATATGTCCATAGCAATTTTCCGAGCTTGAACTTAAAGCTATTTTCTTTCGACAAGATATACACCTGCTATCGTCAAAATCCCGCCTATGATTGTGAATATCCCGATAGCCTCTTTGAGGACGAAAAACGCCATTACGGCTGTGAAGAATGGGATTATATAGACGAAGACTGCAACGTTCGTTGCATCCATTGTCGTTAAAGCGGAATACCAGACCAAGTAGCCGAAAACGGAGCATAAGATCGAGAGATACAAGAGGGAAATCCAAGAGATCAAGCTGAAACAGAGGATATTTTCGAATCCTTCGACGAGAGAAAAGGGAATTAAAAGGATCGATCCCACTATGAAAGCGTAAGCTGTGAGAGATTCGGGATTGTATCTTTTAAGCATGTTCTTTCCGACGATAGTATATATCGCCCAGAGAAAGCAGTCAAAGATAATCAAAGCATCTCCTACGAATGTTTTACTACTGAAAAACTCGAATCTCCCCTTAGAAACGACCAACATAACTCCCAAGAAAGATAGAATTAAACCGAACGTTTTAAGTTTCGTGAATCTCTCTCCAGAAAAGAAGGACATTATCGCTATGAAAATGACGGAAGTGTTCATAAGAATAGATGAATTCGTTGCGGTTGTATATACGAGTGCTAAAAACTGAATCGCATAAAGCAATGTAACGCCCGTGATTGCGAGGAGGATTATATGCGGGATGTCTTTTAATTCAATAGCTTGCAGTCTTCGTCTTGAATAAACGGCTAAGAACAGAACGGGAGATGCAATAGCAAATCTGTAAAATGCTAAGTTGAATGGTTTTATCTCTCTGAGTCCTATCTTTATGAATATGAAAGAGCCAGCCCATATCAGCATTGTAAGAAACAAACCTACGATGCTTGCATCGATTTTCAACCTTTTCATCTTAGCACCTCAGGCTGAATGCAAGAAAGAAATACGTTGCTGTCTGGCATAAAATCTTACCTTTTTGCAAAATATTGTTAAATGTTAACA
>CAZVXC010000121.1:0-4351 GCA_964631435.1 uncultured archaeon
AGAGGGTTAAAGCCTTCAGAATTTGCGAAAAAGGCTAAGATTCCGCATTCAACTCTCTACAAGATACTTAACGGCGAGAATCCTAGATACGAAACGTTAACAAAAATATTTTCCGCTCTATATGAGGAAAAGAAGTTCGTCGCTTTGATTGCTGCAAGATACATCTTGGAGGAATTTTCGTTTGATGAGAGAGTCAAAGTCTATCCGGCAACGAACCTCGAAGACGCTATAATCTCCGCTGTCAGAGCTGAGAAGGATGGGGCGAGAGTTATAATCTGTGCACCCATATTGAGCAACCTGATTGAGAAGATAGTCGATGTTCCCGTTATGACTATGAAGCCGAAGGAAAGCATTATAAAAGCAGTTGAAGCGGCTATAGAAAAGCTTTAAAAAAATTAGGATGCGTAAGCGTTCTCAAGCGGCGGGACTACCTGTTTCTTTCTGCTCATAACTTTATCAAGCCAAACTCTGTTGTTCTCAAGCTTCTTCCCGAAAGCCTTCTCAACCACGCTTTCATCGTCAGCCACTGCGAGAAGCAGTGTTCCCTCCTTTATTATATCTGTAACCATGAAGTAAATTCCGCTATAATTGCCTTCTTCCTTCATCTTCTTTAATTCGTCTATGAATTCATCGATCCTGTCTTCGACGAGCTTCAGATCGACGACTTCTATCTGCCCTATTCCGACCTTGTTTCCTGACATGTCGAAGTCTTTGAAATCCCTCGTTATGATTTCTCTTGCCGCCATTCCGCTTACATCTGAGAGCTTCGATTTTATATCTATCCCAAATTCCTGAATGTTCTCGACGCCGGCAATCTTTGCAAGCTCTTCTGCAACCTTCACATCAGTATCAGTTGTCGTTGCGGACTTGAATATCACGGTATCGCTTAATATCGATGACAGCATTAATCCAGCAAGCTCCTTCGGAATCTCAACGTTCGTCCAGTCGAAGAGGAGCTTTAGAACCGTTCCAGTGCTACCTATCGGCATGTTCACGAAGAGTATGGGGTTAGGCGTCGTTATGTCTCCGATTTTGTGGTGATCGACTATCGCTATTATCTCAGCCTTATCTATATTATCGGGTGCCTGGGCTTTTTCGCTGTGATCGACGAGGACGATTTTCTTTCCGTCCGCATCCGTCATGACTTCTGGAGCTTTTATACCGAATTTTTCAAGGACGTATTTCGTCTCAGGATTCGGCTCTCCCTGAATTACCGGGATCGCTTCCTCTTCAAGCTTTATCAGCCCACCTTTCTCTTTCCATTTATTTAGCAGATACGCGAAAACTATCGCAGAACAGACGCTATCTGTGTCCGGATTTTTATGACCTACAACATATACCATACTTATGAATTCTTAGAACCCTTTATTAAGTTTTCGTAATTAATCGATGATCTCCCAAGTTACAGCGATGCCATTTCCGAGCTTTTCGTAGGATTTCAATTTTGCCTTAATCGGCTTATCGAAAGATATGCCTGAGACTAAACTCGGAGCGAGCTTGCCTCCTATTATTATCCCCGAATAGAAAACCCTTATCTCATCGACGAGACCAGATTTTATTAAAGAGTAGTTTATCTCGCTCCCACCTTCAACCATAAGCTTTCTTACACCAATATCGTATAGATATTCAAGGAGCTTCTTAAGATCAACCCTATCCCTTCCGAAAACCACGATTTCTGCCTTATATCTGAGCTTTTCTACTCTCGCCATATCGGCAGTTTCGGTAACGGCAACTATAGTTTTAGCATCTTTACTTAAGATTTTTGAGTTGATTGGCGTTCTTGCTTTACTATCCACAACTATTCTAAGCGGATTCGCATCTTTCCCCTCTTCCAGCCTTTTTCTTCTGAGATCCTCGCTTTTCACAGTCAGACTTGGGTTATCTGACAGAACTGTTCCTATGCCGACCATGATCGCATCGCTCTTCGCTCTTAATTTATCCACGATATCGAAATCTTCTTCTGATGAAATCTTTATTCTCTCTTTTCTATCGTTGCTTATCTTTCCGTCTAAGCTCATTGCGGAGTTTATGAATACGAAAGGTCTCACGATTTAATTGTTGTTCTGCTGCTATATATTCATCTCGCTTTTACGGATGGTGTGGATGTAACTGCCGTAATGAGGCTATATTCTCCTCCTATCTATCACCCTCTTCGCCTTTCCTTCAAACCTCTGCAGTGTTCCCGGATTGACGATTTCAATCTTCGCCCATACATTCAGAACGCTTTTCAGCATCTCAGCAATCTTCCTTTCAAGGTTTAAGATATCCGTCGTCCTGTCTATCTTCGCATTCTCATTCAGCTCAACCTGAATCGTCATCTCATCGAGACCGTTAACATCTCTATCGAGATAGATCATGTAATGCTCTCCGACTTCTGGAATCTGCATTAAAACATGCTCTATCTGGCTCGGGAAGACATTGACACCCCTCACAATTATCATATCATCTGCTCTGCCAAGAATTCTCATAATTCTCGGATGAGTTCTGCCACATGCACATTTCTCTTCTTCCATGATGGTTATATCTCCCGTTTTCCATCTTATCAGCGGTAAAGCTTCTTTACTTAGCGTTGTAACAACAAGCTCCCCTTTCTCTCCTTCTCCAACAGCCTCGCCATTCTCATCAACGATCTCTATGAGGAAGTGATCTCCCCAGATGTGTATTCCGCATTTCTCCTCGCATTCTGTAAACAGCGGGCCGCTAAGCTCAGATGTGCCATATACGTCGTAAGCATCTATTCCCGTCTTCTCTTCGATCCTTTTTCGTGTCTCTTCGCTCCAAGGCTCAGCACCGAATATCCCTTTTTTAAGTTTCGTATCCTTCTCGATACTTATTCCAGACTTTTCAGCCACTTCCGTTAGATATAGCATGTAAGATGGGGTGCATGCTATGACCGTTGTCTTTAGATCTTTCATCAATTCTATCTGTCTCCTCGTATTTCCGGCAGATATGGGTAAGACTGTCGCACCTATTCTTTCAGCAGCATAATGAAAACCTAAGCCGCCCGTGAATAACCCGTAGCCGTAAGCTATTTGCATTATGTCATTTCTCGTTACACCGCAAGATATTAAACCTCTCGCCAAACACTCAACCCAAGCATCAATATCATTCTGCGTGTATCCTACAACAGTAGGCTTCCCCGTTGTTCCGCTTGAGGCATGAAACCTTACAACTTGAGAGAGAGGAACGGCAAACATCCCAAATGGATAATTATCCCTTAAATCTTGCTTTTTCGTGAACGGCAGCTTGGAAAGATCACTTAAGCCTTTAATGTCCCACGGATTTATCCCATGCTCTTTAAACTTTTTTCTGTAAAATGGAGAGTATTCGTATGCTAAGTGGATCAATGCTCTGAGCTTTCTCTCCTGTAATTCTTTTAGATCGCTCAAAGGCATGGTTTCGATGAACGGATTCCAATACATGAGATTGCTAAACTCTGACAATATTTAAAAATTGTGTCATTGCTCAATAGGAGGGATGTAGTTTCGCATTGCAAGGGGTTTATTCAACTACAACCTCTCTGAAATGTTTCGGAACGAATTCGGTAGCATCTATTCCGGCGGCTTTACTAAATTGAAATACCATGATGTAGCCTGCAAGATGGAAGGGGGCTTCGTTGTTAAGCTCCATATCTCTTTCCATGCTCGCCATACACGGATAAGCACACTGATGCTGATGTATATCCTTCCAAAATTCCCTAACGTCCTCTATGCAATAATTTCTCATCATCTTCGCAACGTAATAAGAGCAACCGCACGGATCACTTCTCACAACCTTCACATCTCTGATAACATTCTCTTCGACTCTTACTCTGAATTTCGGCATACCAATTGAAAAGTATTCCGCAAATCTCTTTCCAAAATTTCTTTTCGGATTGAAATTGCAGAAGGGCTTTGGCGAATAAAATTCTATCCCAATTTCCTCACATCTCCTCTCAAGCTGCTTTTTCAATCCGGACATGCACCATCTCTGATCACATGCGGGAGCTATTAAAAGCTTGCAATCTGCATAATTCGGAAGTTCAGCAAGCAAATCCGGATGAAGGTTTATTGCGATTACAACATCTGAATCGATCTCGCTTAAATAACCGTCAACATCCTCTATATAACTCGGCAATCTCATCGGCTCAGGAAACTCTTTAACTATTCTTATGCGATCCCCGAAATCGTAATCTTTGCAGTAATCGCATCTCTCTATTCCGCAAGCACCGAGATAGCAGCAGAGCTTTGGATAAGCTAAGTTCAGAACGAATCTCCTGCCGAATTCTCCGCTGAATAAAATCGCTACATCCATTAAAAAAATTAGAGTTTATTTTCGAGTATCCTCTCTATAAACTTATCTCTCGGTATCT
>CAZVXC010000122.1:0-4347 GCA_964631435.1 uncultured archaeon
GCACATATCAGGCTCTCTGTTGAACGCTTTCATCTTCTCCTTATCGAGGGTCATCAAGTCGTTCGGGCAGATGTATTCACAAGCAGTCCTTTCCAAAGCCTTACATCCATCACATTTGTCCGGGTTTACGAAACTTGGCATTTTCCAACACCTCCTTCCTCACAAATTTTTTAAAAATTTAATAAAAATTTTTCTATTTTATTCAATCTCAGGCGGAGGAATGTATTCATCCTCCTTCTTTGCAGCTTCCTGTATTTCGGGCAATCTTTCGAGGACTTTGTCTATGACATCTAAGGACTTAGCTTTCGCAATCTCTTCGAATACTGCTCTTTTGAAAGCTACGGGAACATCTTCAATGAACCCTCTTGAGTCGATTCTTGCTTTCTCGAATGCTTTGAGTATCTGCTGAGCTTTGTCCTCAGGAACATCGAGACGGATCATTCTGAGAGTTCCTCCGAAGAGATACTGAACTTTTTCCTCTACGGGCGTCCCTTTTATCTGTTCATACCTCTTGTCGTCTAAAATGATACCCAAGTAATAAACCATCTCCATCACCCCTTAGGTAATTCCATCGGTGCTAAATCGATTTCAAGCTCTTTGTTCTTTGTTTCGAGGTATCTGTTGTTCACGAATGGATAGTTGAACACTTTCCACCACTTGACTATGACTTTGTAAACCTCAGGTCTGAATATGACCTTCGGTGGGAATATTCCCTCGGCAACCATTCCTCTTATGAACGAACCGCTGAACTTTTGCTTAGCATCGGTATGACCGCAACTCTCGCTGTAAGCTATTTCACCGCAAATTGGACAATACCAGAATTCAGCCATGTTTTGCGGTAGGATTTTTAAGCCGTGGTCAACTTCGTTCGGCGGGGCGTCGAAGCCGAAGCTTGGGATTCCTTTCGTCCAGAGGATTTGTGTTGCATACATATCGTAGTAATCGCCAACAGCGGCATGATCCCTGCCGAACATGTGGTGGGTGCAGCCTAAGTTCTGTCTTATAACACCATGTAACAGAGATTCTATCGGGTTGCCGTATCTCATATCCCAGAGGGTGAATGTTACCAAGTGTCTCTCAGGCTTTATGTAGCCGAATTTGTTAACAGCTTCATGACCTTCGAGAATTGCCTCATCTGGGTAATCTCCTCTTCTTTTAGCTCCGATTATTGCGTTAACAAGGATACCATGACATGGCTCGATATCGCCTGTGAAAGCTGCACATTTCATGAGCATCTCATGACCGACATGCGGAACATTTCTCGTCTGGTGTGCTATGCATGTCCTCCATTTCTTTACGTTCTTTATGACTGCTCTGCACTCCGCTGGCGGGAACCAGAATCTGTCGTAAGGCTCTTTGAATTTCGGCTCGTTTATTATCGTCCATTTGCCAGCTATAACATTCGGGTTCATGGAGCGATATATCATCCACCCCGGATGCTTTTCATCGAACGGCACTCTAACGACTTCTGGGTTGTTTTCCGGTGTTCCGAATGTTCTCGTCGCAACATCTTCTGGATCTATCTTGTAAATTTCCTCGATGTCCATTACTGCGAAGGGCTGACCTTTGAGCTTTAACAGCAGCCTATCCCCCTCTTTGACATCGAGAGCCTTCAAATCTTCATCACTTACATCGAGTAGGATAGGATAAGGGAACACCCATTCGTTTAGCAATCTTCTTTCTTTTAGAACCTTCTCAAGCTCTTCTTGAACCATAGAACCTTCGACCGGACTAAAGAAACCATAGCAAACCGACATTATTTCTCTATAAACGTGTCTTATCGGAACACCCTTTGGATCAGTTGTAGGTTTGAGTTCATATTCAACGCAACCAGCAGCCATTTTTTCAGCAAGGTCTCTTTTTTTCACAACCCTATAAACAAGTTCTCCACCGTGAGGTGGCGGTATATTAAGCATTGGCACTCTTTACACCTCCTATCTATATTTTCGATTTTTTCGAAGAATTATATAAGCATTTCGAAATAATTTCAATGATTAAAAATGTAATATTCTTAATGAATGTTCTATATGATTTAGTAAGTTTCAGTAAAGGTTAATATGTATTCTGACAATGGCTGAATTAGGTCAAACCTTAAACGCAAAAAAGCTTTTTGGGTGGAATTTGCAAAGACAGAAGGCATATGAAAGTCGTAATACTTGCGGATAACAAAATCGTAAATTTGAGACCTCAAGGGCTTAAGGCGGAATGGGGATTTTCGGCATTGGTCAACGATGTCCTATTCGATACGGGGCAGAGCGATGTAGCATTTCAGAATTTAATGATACTAAAGCAAGGCACACCGAAGAAGCTTGTTTTAAGTCATGGACACTACGACCATACCGGAGGGATTATGGAGTTCCTTAGGGCTTTTGACCTCAAAATTTACGCACACCCAGACGCTTTTCTGCCAAGAATTTACAAAGAGGAATACGTGGGCATTCCGTTCAGGAAAGAGCAGATAAGTTGTTATGCCGAAATAATTGAGCATAAAGAGCCTGTAGAGGTTTCGAAGAACATTGTCGCTCTTGGAGAGACTCCGAGAGAGTATGAGCAGCATCTACTTTCGGAATCATACGTATTGAGGGACGGAAAGAAGGAGGAGGATGCTATAAGAGACGATCAGAGCTTAGTCGTGAAAACGGATAACGGATTGCTGCTTCTCTTAGGTTGCTGCCATTCTGGCTTGAGGAATACTGTGAGATATGCGGAGGAGGTTTTGAGTGATGAGGTCAAATTTATTGTCGGTGGAACGCACATGATAGCTTTAAACAAAGAAAAGCTTCTTGAGATTGTGAAATGGCTTGAAAACAAAATCGAATTGATCGCTCCATCTCATTGCACCGGAATTGTAAACGAATTTGTGCTGAGAGAAAAGCTCGGAGAGAAATACAGGCTCATAGGTAGCGGAACTGTTTTGGAATTCTAAGGAAAATTATTTTAACTCTTCTCATTTCCGAATTACATGCTTTCACCATTTGAAATCAAATTGCTAAGGTCTCTTGATGAGGAAAAGGAATACACGATCGATGAAGCTGCAAAGATTTCCGGGATGAAGAGAGATGCCGTGATAAAAGCTGCGTATCTTCTGCAAGAGAAAGGCTACGTTAAGGTCAAAGAAATAAGCTGGAACGAATTCGAACTTACGCAGGAAGGGATGGATTATCTAAGTAACGGTTTACCAGAGGAAAGGATTGTGGAAGAGCTTAAAGAAGGTAGAAAATCCATAAAGGAGCTTGAAGAGAGATTTGGAAAGAAGATAGTTGGCATTGCAATAGGAAATTTGAGAAAGAAGAATGCTGTAAAAGTTGAGAGGGGTTTTGTAGAACTGGTAAAAATTCCGGACTTTCCTGAAAAGGATGCTTTAGAAATAATTAGTAAGGATAAAAGAGCTAAGGTTGATAAAAGCATTTTGAAGGAGCTGTTAAGAAGGAAGTTGATAAAAGCTGAGGAATTAAAAGAAGTAAGGATTAGGATTATCAAGAAGCCAGAAGTCGAGCTGAAAGAAAAGATATCCGATCTGACTCCTGAAATTCTTTTAAGTGGCTCGTGGAAAGATAAAGAATTCCTCGAATACGATATAAGAATTCCATCCAAAGAGATTTTCGCCGCTAAAATCCATCCCTATGAGAGAATAATAAGGGAATGCCGTAAAATCTTTCTCGAGATGGGATTTACGGAGATAAAGGGTCATTACGTCCAACCAGCTTTCTGGAATTTCGACGCCCTATTCCAGCCGCAGGATCATCCCGCAAGAGAAATGCAGGACACCTTTTATCTTGATAGATACGTCGATCTTGATAACGAGTTCGTTGAGAGAGTTAAGCGAACGCACGAAAACGGATGGATAACAGGATCGAAGGGATGGGGAGGGAAGTGGGATCTCCAAAAGGCTAAGCAACTCGTTCTCAGGACACATACGACTGCGATAACGATCCATTATCTCGCTCTAAATCCTGAACCTCCTGTAAAGGCGTTTTGTATCGACAGGGTTTACAGAAGGGAGAGCATAGATGCTACGCATCTCCCAGAATTCGATCAGCTCGAAGGCGTCGTCCTCGATAGGGATGTTGGATTCAGACATCTCTTAGGTCTGCTAAGGGAATTCTTCATCAAAATGGGTTTCGAAAACGTCAGATTCAGACCGGGATACTTTCCATATACAGAGCCGAGCGTCGAGCCTGAGGTTTACGTCGAAGGCTTAGGATGGATAGAGCTTGGCGGTGCCGGTGTCTTCAGAAAGGAGGTTACAGAGCCTCTTGGGATTAAAGGAAAGGTTCTCGCATGGGGTCTCGGAATCGGGAGACTTGCTATGCTCAGATTAGGAATGAAAGATTTAAGAAGGCTCTA
>CAZVXC010000123.1:0-4266 GCA_964631435.1 uncultured archaeon
TACGTTCCTGACATAGGTTGGCTCAGAGAGACGCCAGCGATAAAAAGGTAATTTAATCTCTTCTTTACACATGTTTCCTTTAACCGATAGCGAAATCCCGAAAGACTTTCTGGGACTCTTTTATGAGAGATTTTAGGGGAAAATACCGATGGCATATGGAATACTCGCGAGAAATCCGGAATTTATAAAAAAATTCATCGAGTTTGGGGATGAAATAATGAAGAAGGGTAAACTCTTCAATTTTGAAGGAAAAGATCGCTTTAAAAGTATCTGAAGTCAATGACTGCACACTGTGCTAACCTTCCACAGGAAGAAGGTCGAAATCCCGATGCCGAAAATGATTTGAAGGCTCTCGAACTGAAATTCGCTGAGACTGCTGCGGTAAATAGGGGAGATGTTAGAGCGATTTATTGAGGACGAGATTCTCGAAATAGTTCTGGTTGTGTGTCTGTATATTTTTTAAGCACGTTCAACAATCAGCTTGTGGGATTTTCTCGGAAATAGCACAAAAATACGTTGAGATTTGCAATTCCCTTTGAGCTGGAGATCTCTCCTTTTCGGCGCGATACATGTTTGAAATCGTAATCGTGATAGCGGCATATAAGAGCGAACACCAACTTTAAGGATTGCCAAAGCAACACTTCAACAAAAGGTATTTGAAGATTTGTGGTGATTTAAGAACATGGGAATGGTCATCGAAGCAGTATATGAGAATGGTGTCTTCAAACCCCTTAAGAAAGTAAATTTAAAAGATGGAGAAAGAGTAAAGATAAGAATTGAAAGGAGTTTAGTTGAAATAATAAGGAGCTACCAAGAGAAATTCAAGCTAAGAGAGGAGGATATAAAAGAGTTATTAAACGATAGGAGGTAAGATGGTAGTCATAGATACGTCAGTGTGGCTCGATTTATTCTTAGAAGATGAAGAAAGGAAGGAAAAAGCTGAAGAATTTATAGGCATCGCTAGAGACATCTGCGAACCGAAAGTATTTAAGATAGAGTTAGCTGGAACACTGGCCAGAAGGTTTAAGAAAGAAGACGTTTTAAACTTTATTGACGAAGTATTGACCAAAGTTAACTTGATTCCCAATCCCGAGGACCTAGCCTTTCAAGTGGCCTTAGATACGGGATGTAGAGCTATAGATGCCTATTTCATAGCGACAGCAAAGCTAACGAATTCTATACTGGTAACGAACGACAGGATTATGGTAAATAACGCTAAGAAAGCTAATATTGAGGCATATTACTTGATTGAAGAGTTTGATAAGATTTTAGAAAGGGTAAAATAGTTATAACAGCTTTAGTATTGACCAAAGCTGATATGTTCCGAAAAGCATGGTTGGAATCAAAGCTGTAATGAAAGCAATCTTTAACTCGATTTCTCTTGATTGCGAATGTCCAGATTGTAAGAGACCAAGCGGTTATTGCGGGGTTAAAGTAAATTAAATCCTTGGGCAGAAGAAAAATCATTACAGCTTTCATCACATCGGGATTTTGTTGTAGTGCAGTTAAACTAATTTTTAGGAATTTCAGCATTATTTGCAATGTAATACAAGGACATGGGAACAGTTATAGCTGAACCTAGGAGGGATGGAAGAAAACCATAGCCAATGAATTCGAAGGTTCTCCTGAAAGAGCCTTTACCTCGAAGAAAGCAGATAATCTGTGCATTATCACTGCTAATATTAGCCAAACTGCAAACCACTCACCAAGCTTTTCGGGAAAAGTCTGAGCGATTTTTGTGCTGAGAAAATACTGATATGTTGAGATTAAAATTGCTAATGGAATGATTATTACCAGCGACAGAATTCATAATCCTTAATATCCTTATTACTTTATCTTTTCAAAGAAGGTGTTTGAATTGAATTCGTTATTAGTTTCCCTCTATTCTCAATCACATCTAATAAATTTTTTCTTATTAAGAAAAAATTATATAAAGAAAAATAAAGTATAAGTAGATTGATTCAAGGAGGTAGATAAAATATATTATGCATTTGAGGGGGTGAATGAGGAGGTTGTAATAGAATGGATGACTGTTGCAATATATCTGGTAATGGTTAGAAAGCCATAAATTATGTGGTTGAAGGAATTTAACAGAATCTTCCTTGTGGTGGAGACGTTAAACTCTAAAATACCTCTCCCTATCCCCTTTCGCAGTTGCATCTATCCCCATCTTTGCTGTAATATTATCCCTCGCCGAAGGATCTAAGCTGCTCCCTCTTGCGTTCGTTATTACAACGAGATCCCGATCTGCCTGAAATCTCGTTGCTATTGCATATTCAACATCTTCGCTATCGTAGATATTTATATCCTCATCAACGACGACAACATGCTTTAAACTCGGATGGGCGGCGAATGCTGCCATTATAGCATTCTTTCCATCGCCATCTGTAATCTTCTCTATCTGAACGATCGCATGCAAATAATGCTTACCTCCAGCAGACATGACAACGTTTTTAACATTGCAAACCTTTGCAACGGCTTTGTAAATTTCAGGCTCAAACGGAACACCCATGAGTATCTGATGCTCGTATCCAGACGGGGTGATGGAATAAAATATGAAATCCTCCTTAGCGTATATTTTATCTATCTCTATAACCGGTGCTTCCCTTACTTTATCGTATGTTCCTGTTATATCTACAAACGGCCCTTCATTAACTATCTCCGCAGTTATCCTGCCTCTCATAACGATCTCTGCTTCCGGGCAGTATATCCCGTCGAATTCGATGACATCCAATTTTTTCATAAGAGATGCAGCATAGCTGAACTCCTTTCCCCATTCAACCCTCGTTGCTGCTGCAAGCATGAAAAGTGGATGAGGTGCGATGACTATCGCTATTTCAAGCTCTTCTCCTTTCTCAACAGCCTCTTTCCATTTTAGATATGTGTGTCTCGGTGGAACGAGTCTTGCTGCAACCCTTCTTTCATCGAGAAGCATCATCCTGTGGAAACTCGCATTGTATTTGCCGAAATCTTTTCCTTCTCCGACGATTACGATGCTTGCGGTCATATACCTCCCGGCATCTCTGTCAAAATATTTAGGTATGGGAAGATCGAGCAAATTTCTGAGCCTTACGTAATCTCCGTCTTTAATCTCTATTCTGCCAGAGTAGCTGACATTAGCCAAGAATTTCGCAAGCTCTGTTACGGGAATGCTGAGATATTTGCATAAAAGCTCTCTCGTAGCTAAAAAGTTTGTCGCAACAGCTTTGCCTTCAACATTCAGAATCGCCGGCTTCTTTGCAATCCCCTTTTTTCTAATAAATTCCACTATCTCATCATGCCTGATTTCTTCATTATAAACAACGTAATCCACAACATCCATTGCACTCCTGAAATCCATAGAGATCATGACATGAGAAGATTTATAATAAATACTTTGTTAAGCTGATTATGCGATCTTCAAGAATTCCGGGATTTTACAAGCTGAGCGTGAAAGAGAGGCTAAATAAGGTTGCTGAATTCTGCAATTTGAGCGAGGAAGACAAAAAGCTTTTGCTTAACAAAGGATTACCTCTTGAGATTGCAGACAGAATGATCGAAAACGTCATAGGAACTTTCGAATTGCCGTTCGGGATAGCAACGAACTTCCTGATCGATGGGAAAGACTATCTGATCCCAATGGTCATAGAGGAGCCGAGTGTTGTTGCTGCAGCAAGCAACGCTGCGAAGATGGCAAGGGAAAGCGGCGGCTTCTTCACAGACTATACGGGAGACATTATGATAGGTCAAGTTCAGGTTACGAAGCTTAGTGATCCTTTTGCTGCGAAATTTGAGGTTTTAAGAAATAAAGATGCTATCATCGAAAAAGCTAACGAATGCGATCCTGTTTTAGTAAATCTTGGAGGTGGATGCAGAGATGTTGAAGCGAGGATAATTGAAACTGTTATGGGGAAGATGCTTATCGTTCATCTGATAGTTGATGTTAAAGATGCTATGGGAGCTAACGCTGTTAACACGATGTGCGAAGCTGTTGCGCCTCTGATAGAAGCTATAACAGGCGGCAGAGTCTATCTGAGAATAATATCGAACCTCGCAGCATACAGAATAGCGAGAGCTAAGGCTGTGTTTAAAAAAGATGTTATCGGAGGTGAAGATGTAGTTGAAGGAATAATGCAGGCTTACGCTTTCGCATTAGCCGATCCATTCAGATGCGCAACCCACAACAAAGGAATAATGAACGGTATATCAGCCGTTGTCATAGCAACCGGAAATGATTTCAGAGCAATCGAGGCTGGAGCACATAGCTACGCCGCTCTAAGAGGCTAC